>NZ_JARJBC010000025.1:0-125263 GCF_029269905.1 Streptomyces silvisoli
CCCTTGGCCGACAAGACCACCGGCACAACCGGCCAGGTAGCCCCTTGCTCGGCGGGGACGTCCACCTCGGGAGCCTGCTCGATGATCGTGTGCGCGTTGGTACCGCTGATACCGAACGAGGACACACCCGCCCGGCGCGGACGCCCCGTCCGCGGCCACGGCTGGGACCGCGTCAGCAGCGACACAGCACCCTCGGACCACTCGATCTTCCGCGACGGCTCATCGACGTGCAGGGTCTGCGGCAACACACCATGCCGCATCGCCATCACCATCTTGATCACACCAGCAACACCAGCCGCCGCCTGCGTGTGACCGATATTGGACTTGATCGACCCCAGATAGAGCGGCTGGTCCCCAGCACGCCCCTGACCATAAGTGGCGATCAACGCCTGCGCCTCGATCGGATCACCCAGCGTCGTACCCGTGCCATGCGCCTCAACAGCGTCAACATCCGACGTCTTCAGCCCGGCGGCGGCCAACGCCTGCCGGATCACGCGCTGCTGCGACGGCCCGTTCGGCGCCGTAAGCCCGTTACTCGCACCATCCTGGTTGATCGCACTACCACGCACGATCGCCAGCACGGGATGACCATTGCGCTTAGCGTCGGACAACCGCTCAACCAGCAGCATGCCAACGCCCTCACCCCACCCCGTACCATCCGCCGCCTCAGCGAACGACTTGCACCGACCGTCCACCGACAACCCACGCTGACGACTGAAGTCAATGAACGTCTCCGGCGTGGCCATCACCGCCACACCACCTGCCAACGCCATCGAGCACTCACCGTTCCTCAGCGCCTGCGCGGCGAGGTGGAGTGCTACCAGCGAAGAGGAGCAGGCGGTGTCAATGGTGAGCGCGGGTCCCTCAAGTCCGAGGGTGTAGGCGACACGGCCGGAGGCGATGCTGCCCGCGTTTCCGGTGCCGATGTACCCCTCGACGCCCTCGGGGAACTCGGCCAGGCCCGCGAGGTAGTCGTGGTACATCACACCCGCGAACACACCAGTACGGCTGCCACGCATCGTGGCCGGATCAATACCCGCGCGCTCGAACGCCTCCCACGACGTCTCCAGCAGCAACCGCTGCTGCGGATCCATCGCCAACGCCTCACGCGGCGAGATACCGAAGAACGCCGGATCGAACTCCCCCGCACCATGCAGGAACCCACCCTCACGCGTGTACGACGTACCCGCGTGATCCGGATCCGGGTGATACAACCGCTCCAGATCCCAGCCACGATCAGCCGGGAACCCGGAAACACCATCCCCACCCGAGACCACCAACTGCCACAGATCCTCCGGCGACTGCACACCACCGGGGAACCGGCAACTCATCCCCACGATCGCGATCAGATCGTCCTCGACCACCGACGCGACCGCACCACCCACCGCGACCAGCGCGTCCGGCTCATCCGCGCCCACCAACTCATCGCGCAGGAACCGAGCCAAATCCGCAGGCGTCGGATAGTCGAACACCAACGTCGCCGGAAGCCGCAGCCCCGTGACCGCCTTCAGATCGTTGCGCAACTCCACCGCCGTCAGCGAGTCGAAGCCCAACTCCTTGAATGCCCGGCCTGCTTCGACCGCCTCCGGTCCGGCGTAGCCCAACACGGCAGCGACGCGAGCGCAGACCATCTCGACCAGGGTGCGATCCCGCTCGGCCTGGTCCATGCCGACGAGTCGCTGCGCCAGCGAGTTGCCGTCAGTAGCGGCCGCCGCCTCAACGACACGGCGTATCGGCGTCCGTACCAGGCCGCGCAACAGCGCAGGCACGACGCCGGTCGTTGTGGCCTCCGCGCGCAGGGCGGCGAGGTCGAGCCGCATCGGCAGCAGCACGGCCTGGTCCACCGCGCCGGCGGCGTCAAACAGCGCCAGGCCCTCCGCGGAGGACAGCGGAGCCACCCCACCTCGTGTGATGCGTCGCAGGTCCACCTCGTCCAGGCTGCCGGTCATGCCGCTGGCCTGCGCCCAAAGACCCCACGCCAGCGCGGTCGCCGGAAGACCCTGCGCACGCCGCTGCTGAGCCAACGCCTCCAAGAACGCGTTCGCCGCCGCGTAACTCCCCTGCCCCGCAGCACCAAACGCCGCAGCCGCACCGGAGAACAACACAAACGCCCGCAGATCGAGATCCCGCGTCAACTCATGCAGGTTCAGCGCCGCATCCACCTTCGGACGCAACACCCCATCCACCCGCTCCGGCGTCAACGACGAAATAACACCGTCATCCAACACACCTGCGGCATGCACCACACCCACCAACGGACGCTCCACCGGAACCGAACCCAGCAGATCCGCCAACGCCTCCCGATCGGCCACATCACATGCCACCAACGCCGCCTCGGCGCCCAACGCATCTAGCTCGGCGAGCAGTTCGGCAGCGCCTGCGGCGTCCGGGCCGCGCCGACTGGTCAACAGCAGGTGCCGTACACCGTGCTCGACCACCAGATGCCGGGCGACCAGACCACCCAGGGTCCCCGTGGCACCGGTGACCAGCACCGTGCCCGCACCATCGAAGACAGCCGACGCCGTCTCGCCCTCACCCACCGGCACACGAGCGAGCCGCGGCGCACGCACCACACCCCCGCGCACCGCCAACTCCGGCTCATCCAGCGCCAGCAGCCCCGGATCCACACGCAACGCCGAATCATCAAGGTCCAACAGGACCAGACGGCCGGGATTCTCCGACTGCGCCGAACGGAACAACCCCCGCGCCGCCGCGAACGCCAGATCCCGAACCCCCTCACCCGGAACCGCCTCAACAGCACCCCGAGTCACCAACACCAACCGCGAACCAGCGAACCGCTCATCCGCCAACCACTCCTGAACCAACCCCAACACCCGATGCGTGGCAAAACGCACCGCATCAGCGGAAGCGAAGGCATCGGACGCGGAATCCTGCGCGACGCAGTCGATCAGCACAGTGCTGGGAGCGGACGACGCCCCGGACGCAACGCCCTCGACCAGGCCCGCCCAGTTCTCCGGACTGACCACCACAGCCCACTGGTCGTTCGAGACCTCCCGAGCAGCGGGCACCGGAACCGGGGTCCACTCCAGCTGGAACAGCGACTCATGGTGCCCGGCACCCGCCGCGGCCCGTACCTGCTCAGCGGACGCCGCACGCAGGGCCACCGAGTCGACCGACGCCACCAACTGGCCAGCACCATCAGCCACCAGCAACGACACCGCACCCGGCCGCAACTCGGTAAGCCGCACCCGCAGCGTCGACGCACCCACCGCGTACAGCGAGACACCGCTCCACGCGAACGGCAGCAGCGCCCCGGAGTTCGCCTCCGCCGAGTCCTGGGCCAGGCCTAGCGAGTGCAGTGCGGCGTCCAGGAGTGCCGGGTGCAGACCGTACTGGCCCGCCTCGTCCCACGCCTCCTCCGGCAACGCCACCTCAGCGAACAACTCACCACCACGACGCCACACCGCACGAAGCCCACGGAACACCGGCCCATACTCCAGACCAGCCTCCGCCAACTCCCCATACAAACCCTCAACGGCAACCGGCACCGCATCCCGCGGCGGCCACACCACCAAACCACCATCAACCGGCGCCACACCAGGAACCAGCACACCAGTGGCATGCCGCACCCACGGCTCACCCGCCAACGCATCACGCCGCCGCGAATGCACCCCGAACACCCGACGACCCGACGCGTCCGCAGCCTCAACCACCAACTGCAACCGCACACCCACACCAACAGGAAGCACCAACGGCGCCTCCAACGTCAGCTCCTCAAGCCGCTCCGCCCCCACCCGCACACCAGCATGAACCGCCAACTCCACAAACGCCGTACCCGGCAACAACACCGAGCCCAACACCACATGATCCGCAACCCACCCACGCGAACCCGCCGACAACACACCCGTGAACAGGAAACCACCACTGTCAGCCAACCCCACCGCAGCACCAAGCAGAGGATGACCAGCAGCACCCAAACCAACCGACTCCGGGTCACCGCTCGGCAAGGCGGCGGTGTCGGGCCAGAAGCGCTGCCGCTGGAAGGCATACGTGGGCAACTCGACCCGGCGCGCCCTGGTCCCGGTGAAGTAGGAGGTCCAGTCAACGGCTATGCCGCGGGCGAAGGCATGCGCAAGGGCAGTGGTGAGCGATTCCGCCTCGGCGCGGTCGCGGCGGAGCACCGGTACGAACGCCGCGTCCTCGGCCGTGACGCACTCCTGCGCCATCGCCGACAACACACCATCCGGCCCCAGCTCAACGAAGGTCGTGACGCCCTCGGCCTCCAACACCCGCACACCGTCCAGGAAACGCACCGCCTCACGGACGTGACGCACCCAGAAGTCAGGGCTGGCGATCTCCTCCGCCGACACCACAGCACCGGTCAGGTTCGACACGATCGGGATCCGCGGAGCCTCAAACGACAGACCCGACGCGACCTCGCGGAACGCCTCCAGCATCCCGTCCATATGCGGCGAGTGGAACGCGTGGCTGACGGTCAGCCGCTTGGTCTTACGACCCCGCGCCTCAAAACCAGCCGCGATCTCCAGAGCCGCAGCCTCATCACCCGCGATGACAACCGACGTAGGCCCGTTGATCGCGGCAATGCTCACGTCCTCGACCAGCAGCGGGACGACCTCGTCCTCGGCCGCCTGGACCGCCACCATGGCGCCGCCGCCAGGCAGTTCCTGCATCAGACGGCCGCGTGCGGCCACCAACGCACAGGCATCATCCAGCGACAACACACCAGCCACATGGGCAGCGGCCAACTCACCGATCGAGTGACCAGAAAGGAAGTCGGGCTTGAGGCCCCACGACTCCACCAACCGGAACAGCGCCACCTCAACCGCGAACAACGCAGGCTGCGTATAAGCCGTCTGATCCAGCAACGCGGCCTCGGCCCCGAACAGCACCTCATACAAAGGCCGCTCAAGATGCGCGTCCAACACCGCGCACACCGCATCCAACGCATCCGCGAACACCCGATACGAGCCATACAACTCACGACCCATACCAAGCCGCTGGCTGCCCTGCCCCGTGAACAGGAACGCCAACTTGCCGCTGGCCAGGACGCCTTCAACCACACCCGAAGCGCTACGGCCCCCGGCCAGCGCCTCCAGGCCGCTCAGCAACCCGTCCCGGTCTCCGGCGACCACGGCCGCACGACAGTCCAGCCCGGCACGGCCGGTGGCGAGCGAGTAGGCGATGTCAACAGAAGCCAGCTCGGACTGCGCCGAGATGTGCGAGTGGAGGCGTTCCGCCTGCTCCCGGAGCCCTTCCGCACTCTTGGCCGACAGCACATAGGGCAGCGCGGGGAACTCGGTGGCGTCATCGGTCGTGACCTCGTCGTCCGGTTCCGGTGCCTGCTCGATGATCGTGTGGGCGTTGGTGCCACTGATGCCGAACGAGGACACACCAGCGCGGCGCGGCTGTCCGGTTTCCGGCCACGGCACCGAGTCGGTCAGCAGCGAGACCGCACCCGCCGACCAGTCCACATGCGGCGTCGGCTCATCCACGTGCAGGGTCCGCGGCAACACACCATGCCGCATCGCCAACACCATCTTGATCACACCAGCGACACCAGCCGCCGCCTGCGTGTGCCCAATGTTGGACTTGATCGAGCCCAACCACAACGGATGCCCCTCGGCCCGGCCCTGGCCGTAGGTCGCCAGCAGCGCCTGCGCCTCGATCGGGTCGCCCAGCGTCGTACCCGTACCATGCGCCTCAACAGCGTCAACATCCGACGCCGAAAGACCAGCCGACGCCAACGCCTGCCGAATCACCCGCTGCTGCGACGGCCCGTTCGGCGCCGTAAGACCGTTACTCGCACCATCCTGGTTGATCGCACTACCACGAACCACAGCCAACACGGGATGACCATTGCGCTGGGCGTCCGACAACCGCTCAACCAGCAGCATGCCAACACCCTCACCCCACCCCGTACCATCCGCACCCGCCGCGAACGCCTTGATGCGACCGTCCGCCGCAAGGCCCCGCTGACGGCTGAAGTCGACGAAGTTCTCCGGCGTGGTCATGACGGTCACACCGCCGACCAGGGCAAGCGAGCATTCGCCGTTGCGGATCGCCTGTGCCGCCCAGTGCAGCGCGACCAGCGAGGACGAGCAGGCCGTGTCGACGGTGACCGCCGGGCCTTCGAGGCCGAAGACATAGGCGATACGGCCGGAGACCACGCTGGCCGCGTTGCCGGTACCGAGGTGGCCCTCAAGGCCCTCCGGGGCCTTCATCAGTAGCGAGAGGTAGTCCTGGCCGTTGGTGCCGATGAAGACACCGGCCTGGCTGCCGCGGAGGGTGTCGGGGTCGATGCCCGCACGCTCGAAGGCCTCCCAGGAGGTCTCCAGCAACAGCCGCTGCTGCGGATCCATCGCAAGGGCCTCGCGCGGACTGATCCCGAAGAACGACGCGTCGAACTGGGCTGCGTCGCCGAGGAATCCGCCTTCACGGGTGTAGGTCTTTCCGGCCTGGCCGGGGTCCGGGTCATACAGCGATTCGACGTCCCAGCCGCGGTCGGTCGGGAACTCGGAAACGGCGTCCTCGCCGGAGACAAGAAGTCGCCACAACTCCTCGGGTGACCGCACTCCCCCCGGGAAGCGGCAGCTCATCGACACGATCACGATCGGATCGTCGTCGACGGCCCCCGTGGCAACGGCCGGAATCGCACCACGGACGGAGACGTCCGAGCCACCCAACAACTCATCGCGCAGATAGCCCGCGAGAGCAGCGGCTGTCGGGTAGTCGTAGATCAGCGACGCCGGAAGTCGCAGTTCGGTGGCCGCGCCAAGACGGTTGCGCAGTTCGACGGCGGTCAGCGAGTCGAAGCCGAGTTCCCGGAACGCGCGACCCGCCTCGACGTCGTTCGCGCCGTCGTGCCCCAGCACCGCCGCCACCTGCGTACGGACCAGATCCAGCAGTTCCTTTTCGCGTTCGGCCTCGGTCAGCCCGGCCAACCGCTCGGCCAGCGAGGTGGATTCGGCGGCCGAGCTGCGGAGGCTCACGGCCGCAGCCGCCGACGCCGAAATAGATCCGGTGCTGCGCAGCTCCGCGAACAGGTTGCTGCGCCGCGCAGCCGTCATCGCGGGAATGAAGAGGTCCCAGTCGATGTCGGCGACGGTGACCGTCGCGTCACCGTGTTCGATGGCCTGCCGCAGGGCACGGATGGCCAGGGCCGGTGCCATCGGCGGCATGCCTTCGCGCCGGAGCCGCCGCTCAAGCACGGTGTCTGCGGCCATGCCTCCGTCGGCCCACGGCCCCCAGGCCACCGACGTGGCCACCAGGCCGGCGGCTCGCCGCTGTTCGGCGAGCGCGTCCAAGTAGGCGTTCGCGGCGGCGTAGTTGGTCTGGCCCGCGCCGCCGATGGTGCCGCTCATGGAGGAGAACAGCACGAACGCCGACAGGTCGTGTTCACGGGTGAGTTCGTGCAGGTTCAGCGCGGAGACTGCCTTCGCGCGCAGCACGGTTTGGAACCGCTCGGCGGTGAGTGCGTCCAGTACGCCGTCGTCCAGCACACCCGCGGTGTGCAGCACGGCGGTCAGCGGATGCTCGGCCGGGATGCCGGCCAGCAGCTCCGCGAGCGCGTCGCGGTCGGCGGCGTCGCAGGCCGCGATGGTCACCTGCGCGCCCGACGCGGTCAACTCGGCGTGGAGTTCGGCCGCGCCCGGAGCGTCCATGCCCCGGCGGCTGGTCAGCAGCACGTGCTCGGCACCGTTACGCACCAGCCAACGGGCCACCTCGGCACCCAACGCACCCGTGCCGCCGGTGACCAGCACCGTGCCCTGCGGCTGCCACGTCGCGGCGCTGGACGTCGTACCGCGTCCTGCGCGTACCAGCCTGCGCCCGAAGACACCGGAGGCACGCACCGCCACCTGGTCCTCGCCACCCAGACCCGCCAGTACGTCGACCAGGCGCCCGGCAGCGCGCGCGTCCGGCGCCTCGGGCAGGTCGACCAGACCGCCCCAACGCTCCGGGTACTCCAGCGCGACGCCCCGGCCGAAGCCCCAGACCGCCGCCTGGTCGACATCACGCAGCCGGTCGGACACCGCTGTGGACACCGCGCCCGACGTCACGCACCACAGCGCACCGGTGACTCCGGCGTCGTCCAGTGCCTGCACCAGCGTGGCGGAGGCGGTCAGACCGTACGGGCCGTCCAATGCCAGTAGTGACAGCACACCGTTTACCGGTTCGGTTTCGGTGAGGCGCGTTGCCAGTTCGGAACGGGTTATGTGGGCGGCGTCGATGCTGATCTGCTTGACGTCGACGCCCTTGGTGGACAGGGCCTGGGTGATGGTGGTGACCAGTTCGTCGTCGGCCTTGGCGGTCGGGACGACGAGCAGCCAGGTACCGGTCAGTGCCTGCGTGGGACGGTCGGTCACCGGCTTCCACGTCACCCGGTAGCGCCAGCCGTCCACCACCGACCGCTCACGCTGCTGCCGACGCCACGCCGACAACGCGGGCACGACGGCACTCATCGGCTGGTCCGCGTCCACCTCCAACTCGGCCGCGAGAGACGGCCAGTCGTCGCGTTCCACGGCCTCCCAGAAGCGGGCGTCGACGGTGTCGGCGGCGGGCGCGGCGGCCTGGGCCGTGGGGCTCTCCAGCCAGTAGCGCTGACGCTGGAAGGCATACGTGGGCAGGTCCACCCGGCGGGCGCCGGAGCCGGTGAAGTACGACTTCCAGTCGACCGGGACACCGTTGACGTGCGCCTGGGCCAGTGCGGTGGTCACCGTTTCCGGCTCGGGGCGGTCCCGCCGCAGCACGGGCACGAAGGTCGCGGCCTGCGACGTGACACAGTCCTGGGCCATCGCCGACAGCACGCCGTCCGGACCGAGTTCGACGTAGGTCGTTACGCCTTCGGCCTCCAACGCCCGTACGCCGTCGAGGAAACGGACGGCCTGGCGCACGTGGCGGACCCAGTACTCGGCGGTGCCGATCTCCTCTGCGGTGACCAGCGTGCCGGTAAGGGTGGAGACGATCGGGATGCGCGGGGCGGCGAACGTCAGCCCCGACGCCACCTCGCGGAAGGCGCCCAGCATCCCGTCCATGTGCGACGAGTGGAACGCGTGGCTGACAGTCAACCGCTTGGTCTTACGCCCCCGCGCCTCGAGCCCAGCCGCGATCTCCAGAGCCGCAGCCTCATCACCCGCGATCACCACCGACGTAGGCCCGTTGATCGCCGCGATGCTCACGCCCTCGACCAGCAGCGGCGCAACCTCGTCCTCCGCAGCCTGGACCGCCACCATCACGCCGCCACCCGGCAGCTCCTGCATCAGACGACCACGAGCGGCCACCAACGCACAAGCATCATCCAGCGACAGAACACCAGCGACATGCGCCGCAGCCAGCTCACCAATCGAGTGCCCGGCCAGGAAGTCAGGCTTCAGCCCCCACGACTCCACCAACCGGAACAGCGCCACCTCAACCGCGAACAACGCAGGCTGCGTGTAGGCAGTCTGGTCCAGCAGGCCGCCGTCGGCTCCGAAGATCACATCCCGCAGCGGTACTTCGAACCGTTCACACACCGCGTCCAGGGCTTCGGCGAAGACCGGGTAGGTCGCGTAAAGCTCGCTGCCCATCCCGACGCGCTGGCTGCCCTGCCCGGTGAACAGGAACGCCACCTTGCCGCCCACCGGCGAGCCCTGCACCACACCAGCGGCCTCACGCCCCTCAGCCAGAGCGTCCAGCCCGGCCAGCAACACCTCACGCTCGTGGGCAACCACCACCGCACGGTCCTCGAAAACCGAGCGGCCAACCGCCAACGAGAAACCAACATCAACCACACCAGCCTCGGCCTCGGCCAGCACATGGTCGCGAAGACGCCGCGCCTGATCACGCAACGCATCCCCACCCTTGGCCGACAAGACCACCGGCACAACCGGCCAGGTAGCCCCTTGCTCGGCGGGGACGTCCACCTCGGGAGCCTGCTCGATGATCGTGTGCGCGTTGGTACCGCTGATACCGAACGAGGACACACCCGCCCGGCGCGGACGCCCCGTCCGCGGCCACGGCTGGGACCGCGTCAGCAGCGACACAGCACCCTCGGACCACTCGATCTTCCGCGACGGCTCATCGACGTGCAGGGTCTGCGGCAACACACCATGCCGCATCGCCATCACCATCTTGATCACACCAGCAACACCAGCCGCCGCCTGCGTGTGACCGATATTGGACTTGACCGCCCCCAGATAGAGCGGCTGGTCCCCAGCACGCCCCTGCCCATAAGTGGCGATCAACGCCTGCGCCTCGATCGGATCACCCAACGTCGTACCCGTGCCATGCGCCTCAACAGCGTCAACATCCGACGCCGAAAGACCAGCCGACGCCAACGCCTGCCGGATCACCCGCTGCTGCGACGGCCCGTTCGGCGCCGTAAGACCGTTACTCGCACCATCCTGGTTGATCGCACTACCACGCACGATCGCCAGCACGGGATGACCATTGCGCTTAGCGTCGGACAACCGCTCAACCAGCAGCATGCCAACGCCCTCACCCCACCCCGTACCATCCGCCGCCTCAGCGAACGACTTGCACCGACCGTCCACCGACAACCCACGCTGACGACTGAAGTCAATGAACGTCTCCGGCGTGGCCATCACCGCCACACCACCTGCCAACGCCATCGAGCACTCACCGTTCCTCAGCGCCTGCGCGGCGAGGTGGAGTGCTACCAGCGAAGAGGAGCAGGCGGTGTCAATGGTGAGCGCGGGTCCCTCAAGTCCGAGGGTGTAGGCGACACGGCCGGAGGCGATGCTGCCCGCGTTTCCGGTGCCGATGTACCCCTCGACGCCCTCGGGGAACTCGGCCAGACCCGCGAGGTAGTCGTGGTACATCACACCCGCGAACACACCAGTACGGCTGCCACGCATCGTGGCCGGATCAATACCCGCGCGCTCGAACGCCTCCCACGACGTCTCCAGCAGCAACCGCTGCTGCGGATCCATCGCCAACGCCTCACGCGGCGAGATACCGAAGAACGCCGGATCGAACTCCCCCGCACCATGCAGGAACCCACCCTCACGCGTGTACGACGTACCCGCGTGATCCGGATCCGGGTGATACAACCGCTCCAGATCCCAGCCACGATCAGCCGGGAACCCGGAAACACCATCCCCACCCGAGACCACCAACTGCCACAGATCCTCCGGCGACTGCACACCACCGGGGAACCGGCAACTCATCCCCACGATCGCGATCAGATCGTCCTCGACCACCGACGCGACCGCACCACCCACCGCGACCACCGCGTCCGGCTCATCCGCGCCCACCAACTCATCGCGCAGGAACCGAGCCAAATCCGCAGGCGTCGGATAGTCGAACACCAACGTCGCCGGAAGCCGCAGCCCCGTGACCGCCTTCAGATCGTTGCGCAACTCCACCGCCGTCAGCGAGTCGAAGCCCAACTCCTTGAACGCCCGGCTGGAGTCCACAGACTGGGATCCGGTGTAGCCGAGCACCCCGGCCACGCTGCGCAGGACCAACTCCAGCAGCTCGCGGTCCTGTTCGACCGACGGCAGGCCGGCCAAGCGCTGTCCGAGCGAGCTTCCGCCATCGCCCCCGCCCGCATTGGCCACCCGGCGTATCGGCGCTCGCACCAGGCCGCGCAACAGCGGCGGTACGGTGCCCGTGGCCGTGGCCTCGGTACGCACGGCGGCGAGGTCGAGCCGCATCGGCAGCAGCACGGCCTGGTCCACCGCGCCGGCGGCGTCAAACAGCGCCAAGCCCTCTTCCGACGAGAGCGGGGCCATGCCGTCACGCGTGATGCGTCGCAGGTCGACCGCATCGAGGTGTCCGGTCATGCCGCTGGCCTGCGCCCAAAGACCCCACGCCAGCGCGGTCGCCGGAAGACCCTGCGCACGCCGCTGCTGAGCCAACGCCTCCAAGAACGCGTTCGCCGCCGCGTAACTCCCCTGCCCCGCAGCACCAAACGCCGCAGCCGCACCGGAGAACAACACAAACGCCCGCAGATCGAGATCCCGCGTCAACTCATGCAGGTTCAGCGCCGCATCCACCTTCGGACGCAACACCCCATCCACCCGCTCCGGCGTCAACGACGAAATAACACCGTCATCCAACACACCCGCGGCATGCACCACACCCACCAACGGACGCTCCACCGGAACCGAACCCAGCAGATCCGCCAACGCCTCCCGATCGGCCACATCACATGCGGCCCACGTGACCTCAGCGCCCAAGTCGCCCAGGTCAGACGCGAGTTCGGCGGCACCCGGCGCCTCCATGCCACGACGGCTGACGAGCAGCAGGTGCCGTACACCGTGCTCGACCACCAGATGCCGGGCGACCAGACCACCCAGGGTCCCCGTGGCACCGGTGACCAGCACCGTGCCCGCACCATCGAAGACAGCCGACGCCGTCTCGCCCTCACTCACCGGCACACGAGCGAGCCGCGGCGCACGCACCACACCCCCGCGCACCGCCAACTCCGGCTCATCCAGCGCCAGCAGCCCCGGATCCACACGCAACGCCGAGTCATCAAGGTCCAACAGGACCAGACGGCCGGGATTCTCCGACTGCGCCGAACGGAACAACCCCCGCGCCGCCGCGAACGCCAGATCCCGAACCCCCTCACCCGGAACCGCCTCAACAGCACCCCGAGTCACCAACACCAACCGCGAACCAGCGAACCGCTCATCCGCCAACCACGCCTGAACCAACCCCAACACCCGATGCGTGGCAAAACGCACCGCATCAGCGTCAACGGGTGAAGCGGAGGTCGCGTAGTCGACCACAACCGTGCTCGGCACCGGGGAGCCGGAATCGACAGCCTCCATCAAGGCGGACAGGTCACCGGAGCTGAGCACTGCCCAGTCCTCGGCGAACAGTTCGGGTGTGCCGGGCACCGGGACCGGGGCCCACTCCAGCTGGAACAGCGACTCATGGTGCCCGGCACCCGCCGCGGCCCGTACCTGCTCAGCGGACGCCGCACGCAGCGCCACCGAGTCGACCGACGCCACCAACTGGCCAGCACCATCAGCCACCAGCAACGACACCGCACCCGGCCGCAACTCGGTAAGCCGCACCCGCAACGTCGACGCACCCACCGCGTACAGCGAGACACCACTCCACGCGAACGGGATGAGGGGACCGGCGTTCAGCTCGTCGAAGCGCTCGGCGCTGTCCACGCCGACGGCATGCAGTGCGGCGTCCAGGAGTGCCGGGTGCAGACCGTACTGGCCCGCCTCGTCCCACGCCTCCTCCGGCAACGCCACCTCAGCGAACAACTCACCACCACGACGCCACACCGCACGAAGCCCACGGAACACCGGCCCATACTCCAGACCAGCCTCCGCCAACTCCCCATACAAACCCTCAACAGCAACCGGCACCGCATCCCGCGGCGGCCACACCACCAAACCACCATCAACCGGCGCCACACCAGGAACCAGCACACCAGTGGCATGCCGCACCCACGGCTCACCCGCCAACGCATCACGCCGCCGCGAATGCACCCCGAACACCCGACGACCCGACGCGTCCGCAGCCTCAACCACCAACTGCAACCGCACACCCACACCAACAGGAAGCACCAACGGCGCCTCCAACGTCAGCTCCTCAAGCCGCTCCGCCCCCACCCGCACACCAGCATGAACCGCCAACTCCACAAACGCCGTACCCGGCAACAACACCGAGCCCAACACCACATGATCCGCAACCCACCCACGCGAACCCGCCGACAACACACCCGTGAACAGGAAACCACCACTGTCAGCCAACCCCACCGCAGCACCAAGCAGAGGATGACCAGCAGCACCCAAACCAACCGATTCGAGGTCCCCAGCACCCAGCGCCTCGATACCGGGCCAGTAGCGCTGCCGCTGGAAGGCATACGTGGGCAGGTCAACGCGGCGTGCACCGGTGCCCGAGAAGAAGGCCTCCCAGTTGACGGTCACGCCACGCACATGCGCCTGAGCGAGTGCGGCAGTCAGTGTCTCGTCCTCGGCGCGGTCGCGGCGGAGCACCGGTACGAACGCCGCGTCCTCGGCCGTGACGCACTCCTGCGCCATCGCCGACAACACACCATCCGGCCCCAGCTCAACGAAGGTCGTGACGTTCTGAGCCTCCAGGGCCTGGATGCCGTCCAGGAACCGCACGGTCTCCCGAACATGCCGAACCCAGAACTCTGGCGAGCAGATCTCGTCGGCGGACACCATGGTGCCGGTGAGGTTGGAGACGATCGGAATGCGGGGAGCCTCATACGTCAGCCCCGCGGCCACCTCGCGGAAGGCGTCCAGCATCCCGTCCATATGCGACGAGTGGAACGCGTGGCTGACGGTCAACCGCTTGGTCTTACGACCCCGCGCCTCGAGCCCAGCCGCGATCTCCAGAGCCGCAGCCTCATCACCCGCGATCACCACCGACGTAGGCCCGTTGATCGCCGCGATGCTCACGCCGTCCACCAGCAGCGGAGCAACCTCGTCCTCCGCCGCCTGGACCGCCACCATGGCGCCGCCGCCAGGCAGTTCCTGCATCAGACGGCCGCGTGCGGCCACCAACGCACAGGCATCATCCAGCGACAACACACCAGCCACATGGGCAGCGGCCAACTCACCAATCGAGTGACCAGAAAGGAAGTCAGGCTTGAGGCCCCACGACTCCACCAACCGGAACAGCGCCACCTCAACCGCGAACAACGCAGGCTGCGTATAAGCCGTCTGATCCAGCAACGCGGCCTCAGCCCCGAACAGCACCTCATACAAAGGCCGCTCAAGATGCGCGTCCAACACCGCGCACACCGCATCCAACGCATCCGCGAACACCCGATACGAGCCATACAACCCACGACCCATACCAAGCCGCTGGCTGCCCTGCCCCGTGAACAGGAACGCCAACTTCCCATCCGTGGGCGATCCCTCGGTGACCCCGCTAGCGCCGCGTCCCTCAGCCAGCGCCTCCAGAGCCCTCAGCAGCCCGTCCCGGTCACCGGCAACCACGGCCGCGCGGCGGTCCATGGCCGAACGCGTGGTCGCCAACGAGTAGGCGATGTCGATCAGCTCGGCGGATGACTCATCCGCAGCCCACGAACGCAGTCGCGCCGCCTGTGCGCGTAGTGCGTCCTCGTTCCTGCCGGACAGCACCATCGGCACAACCGGCAGTGCAGCGGGTGCCTCGGCCGGAGCACCGGTGGTAGCGGCCTGCTCGATGATCGTGTGGGCGTTGGTGCCACTCAGGCCGAAGGCCGAGACGGCCGCGCGGCGCGGCTGTCCGGTTTCCGGCCACGGCACCGACTCGGTCAGCAGCGAGACCGCACCCGCCGACCAGTCCACATGCGGCGTCGGCTCATCCACGTGCAGAGTCCGCGGCAACACACCATGCCGCATCGCCAACACCATCTTGATCACACCAGCGACACCAGCCGCCGCCTGCGTGTGACCAATGTTGGACTTGATCGAGCCCAACCACAACGGATGCCCCTCGGCCCGGCCCTGGCCGTAGGTCGCCAGCAGCGCCTGCGCCTCGATCGGGTCGCCCAGCGTCGTACCCGTACCATGCGCCTCAACAGCGTCCACATCCGACGCCGAAAGACCAGCCGACGCCAACGCCTGCCGAATCACCCGCTGCTGCGACGGCCCATTCGGCGCCGTAAGACCGTTACTCGCACCATCCTGGTTGATCGCACTACCACGAACCACAGCCAACACGGGATGACCATTGCGCTGGGCGTCCGACAACCGCTCAACCAGCAGCATGCCAACACCCTCACCCCACCCCGTACCATCCGCACCCGCCGCGAACGCCTTGACCCGACCGTCCGCCGCAAGGCCCCGCTGACGGCTGAAGTCGATGAAGGCTTCGGGGGTGGACATGACGGTGATGCCACCGGCCAGCGCCAGTTCGCACTCGCCGTTGCGCAGTGCCTGTACGGCCAGGTGCAGTGCGACCAGCGAGGACGAGCAGGCGGTGTCGACGGTGACCGCCGGGCCTTCGAGGCCGAAGACGTACGAGATGCGGCCGGAGACCACGCTCGCGGCGTTACCCGTGCCGAGGTGGCCCTCAAGGCCCTTCGGCGGGGATGTGATCAGCGAGGCGTAGTCCTGGCCGTTGGTGCCCGCGAAGACACCCGTGCGGCTGCCGCGCAGCGCGGACGGGTCGATGCCCGCGCGCTCGAAGGCCTCCCACGATGTCTCCAGCAGCAGCCGCTGCTGGGGATCCATCGCCAGTGCCTCGCGCGGACTGATGCCGAAGAACTCGGCGTCGAACTGGTCGGCGTCGTAGAGGAAGCCGCCATGGCGGACGTAGGAGGTGCCCTGCTGGTCGGGGTCGGGGTTGTAGAGGCGGTCGAGGTTCCAGCCACGGTCGGTGGGGAATTCGGCGATGGCGTCCTCGCCGGAGACGAGCAGTCGCCACAACTCCTCGGGCGACCGTACGCCGCCCGGAAAGCGGCAGCTCATCGCCACGATCGCGATGGGGTCGTCCTCGACGGCCGCGACCGAAGCGCCCGGGAGCGCGCCGCTCGCGGCGGTGTCCGCTCCCAGCAACTCGTCGCGTAGGTAGGCCGCGAGGGCGGAGGCGGTCGGGTAGTCGTAGATCAGTGTTGCCGGTAGGCGAAGTTCGGTCGTGGCGCCCAGTCGGTTACGCAGTTCGACAGCTGTCAGGGAGTCGAAGCCGAGTTCCCGGAACGCGCGATCCGCTTCCACCGCGTCGCGGCTGCTGTGGCCGAGTACCGTCGCGACCTGGGTGCGGACCAGGTCGAGGAGTTCGCGGTCCTGTTCCGCCGAGGTGAGGCCGATGAGCCTTTCGGTGAGAGTGGTGGCGGCGTTGGCGTCGGTGATGACCCGGCCGGTGGTGGCGAGGGCGCTCTGTACCTCGGGCAGGTCCGCGATGAGCGGATTGGGCCGTACGGCGGCCGTCTCGCGAGCGTAGCGATCCCAGTCGATGTCGGCGACGGTGACCGTCGCGTCACCGTGTTCGATGGCCTGCCGCAGGGCACGGATGGCCAGGGCCGGTGCCATCGGCGGCATGCCTTCGCGCCGCATCCGGCGCTCCAGGGAGTCGTCGGCCGCCATGCCGCTGTCGGCCCAGGGTCCCCAGGCAACCGAGGTGGCGGGCAGGCCGTCGGCACGCCGCTGCTCCGCGAGGGCGTCCAACACCGCGTTGGCGGCGGCGTAGTTGGCCTGACCTGCCGCGCCGAGGGTGCCGCTGACGGAGGAGAAGAGGACGAACGCCGAGAGTTCGTGTTCACGGGTGAGTTCGTGCAGGTTCAGCGCGGAGACCGCCTTGGCGCGCAGCACGGTTTGGAACCGCTCGGCGGTGAGTGCGTCCAGTACGCCGTCGTCCAGCACGCCCGCCGCATGCACCACGCCGGTCAGCGGGTGCTCGGCCGGAATGGTGCCCAGCAGCTGCGCGAGCGCGTCGCGGTCCGCCGCGTCGCACGCCGCGATGGTCACCTTGGCGCCGGTGGCCGCCAACTCGGCTTCCAGCTCGGCCGTCCCGGGAGCGGCCTTGCCCCGGCGGCTGGTCAGCAGCACGTGCTCCGCGCCGCTTCCGACCAGCCAGCGGGCCACCTCGGCGCCCAGCGCACCCGTACCGCCGGTGACCAGCACCGTGCCGTGCGGGGTCCAGGGCTGGGCGTTGCCGCCTTCGGCGCGGGTGAGGCGGCGGCCGAAGACGCCGGAGGCGCGTACCGCGACCTGGTCCTCGCCGTCGAGGCCGGCGAGTACGGCGGTCAGGCGTGCGGCGGCCCGTTCGTCCACGGTTTCGGGGAGGTCGACCAGGCCGCCCCAGCGTTCGGGCAGTTCCATGGCGGCCACCCGGCCCAGGCCCCATATGGCGGCCTGCGGTACGGCGTGCACACGGTCGGAGCGGACCACGGAAACCGCGCCGCGGGTCGCGCACCACAGGGGTGCGTCGAGGCCCGCGTCGCCGAGTGCCTGGAGCAGGGTGGCGGATGCGGTCAGGCCGTTGGCCTCGTCGAGGGCGAGCAGGGACAGGACGCCGTCGGCGGTGCGGTGTTCGGCGAGTTGCTCGGCCAGTTGGGGGCGGGTCGCCTCGGCGGGGTTGATGTCGAGGCGGTGGACGGTGGTGTCGGGCTGGACGGTCAGGGCGGCCAGCACGGCGTCGATCACGTCGGTGTGACCGGTGGCGGGGGCCAGCACGAGCCAGGTGCCGTGCGGGGTTCGGGCGCTGGATTCGGCGAGCGGCTTCCAGGTGGCCTTGTAGCGCCAGCCGTCGACCACCGAGCGGTCGCGCTGCTGCTGGCGCCAGGCCGACAGTGCGGGCAGCACCTCGGTCAGTGGCTGGTCAACGCTGACCGCGAGTTCGGCGGAGAGCGAGTCGAGGTCCTGGCGCTCCACGGCCTCCCAGAAGCGGGCGTCTCCGGGCTCAACACCGTTCGCGGCTGCGCGGGTTGTGGTGCTGTCCAGCCAGAATCGTTCGCGTTGGAAGGCGTAGGTGGGCAGTTCGATCCGCTGCGCCCCGGTACCGGCGAAGACCTCGGCCCAGTCCACGGCCCTGCCCCGGACGTGTGCCTGGGCGACGGTGATGGTCAGGGTCTCCGGTTCGAAGCGGTCCCGGCGCAGTACGGGCAGGAACGCGACGCCGGTGGCGGTGACGCACTCCTGGGCCATGGCGGACAGCACGCCGTCCGGGCCGAGTTCGATGAACGTGGTGACGCCCTGCCCCTCCAACGTCCGTACGCCGTCGAGGAATCGGACGGCTTCCCGGACGTGCCGCACCCAGTACTCGGGCGAGCACAGCTGCTCGGCGGTGGCGGTGGTTCCGGTGAGGGTGGAGACGATGGGGATGCGCGGCGGCTGGTACTCCAGCACCTGTGCCACACGGCGGAACTCGGCGAGCATGCCGTCCATGTGTGGCGAGTGGAAGGCGTGGCTGACCGTGAGGCGCTTGGTCCTGCGGCCCTGTGCCTCGAAGTGCGCGGCGATGTCCAGCGCCGCGTCCTCGTCGCCCGCGATCACGGTCGACGTGGGACCGTTGACGGCGGCGATGTTGACCCGGTCGGTCAGCAGTGGGCCGACCTCGTCCTCGGATGCCTCGACGGCCACCATGGCGCCGCCGCCCGGCAGTTCCTGCATCAACCGGCCGCGGGCGGCGACCAGCGCGCAGGCGTCCTCCAGCGAGAGCACGCCCGCCACGTGGGCGGCGGCCAGCTCGCCGATCGAGTGGCCGGTCAGTACGTCCGGCCGCACTCCCCACGACTCCAGCAGCCGGAACAGCGCCACCTCGACGGCGAACAGCGCGGGCTGGGTGTAGGCGGTCTGGTCGAGCGGTTCGGGGTCGTCGCCGAACAACACGTCGAGCAGCGGCAGTTCGAGGTGCTCGTCCAGGTACCAGCAGGCGTCGTCCAGAGCGTCGGCGAACACCGGGTAGTTGTCGTACAACTCCCGTCCCATGCCGAGGCGTTGGCTTCCCTGGCCGGTGAACAGGAACGCGGTGCGGCCCGCTACGGGGGCGCCGGTCACGACGGACGGCGTCGGCGTGCCGTCGGCGAGGGCGCGCAGGGCGTCGATGAAGGCGGGGCGGTCGTCCGCGACGAGCACCGCGCGCTGCTCGAAGGTGGCCCGGGTGGTGGCCAGTGAGAAGCCGATGTCGACGGTGCGATGCTCCGGCTCGGCGGCGAGTCGGGCGTGCAGCAGCTCGGCCTGCGCGCGCAGGGCGGCCGGGGTCTTCGCCGACAGCACCCAGGGCAGTACGGCGGGTGGCGCGGCCGGTGCGGTCGGCTCCGGGGTCTTCGTGTCGTCGGTGGGGGCCTGCTCGATGATGGCGTGGGCGTTGGTGCCGCTCATGCCGAACGAGGACACACCGGCCCTGCGCGCCCGGCCGGTGTCCGGCCAGTCGCGGCTCTCGGTGAGCAGTTCGACGGCGCCCGCGGTCCAGTCGACGTGCGGGGTCGGCTCGTCGATGTGCAGCGAGCGGGGCAGTACACCGTCCCGCATCGCCATCACCATCTTGATGACTCCGGCGACGCCGGCGGCGGCCTGGGTGTGGCCGATGTTGGACTTCAGCGAGCCCAGCCACAGCGGCTGGTCATCGGGGCGGTGCTGGCCGTAGGTGGCGATCAGCGCCTGCGCCTCGATGGGGTCGCCGAGGCGGGTGCCGGTGCCGTGGGCCTCGACCACGTCCACATCGGCGGCGGACAGACCGGCGTTGGCCAACGCCTGGCGGATGACGCGCTGTTGGGAGGGACCGCTGGGAGCGGTAAGGCCGTTGCTGGCGCCGTCCTGGTTGATGGCGGTGCCGCGGACGATGGCCAGCACCGGGTGGCCGTTGCGCCGTGCGTCGGACAGCCGCTCGACCAGCAGCATTCCGGCGCCCTCGCCCCAGGCGGTGCCGTCGGCGGCGGCGGCGAACGGCTTGCAGCGGCCGTCGGGGGCCAAGCCGCGCTGGCGGCTGAAGGCGATGAACGAGCCGGGGTTGGCCATGACCGCCACTCCACCGGCGAGCGCCATGGAGCACTCCCCGCTGCGCAGAGCCTGTACGGCCAGGTGCAGCGCGGCCAGTGAGGAGGAGCAGGCGGTGTCGACGGTGACGGTGGGGCCCTCGAAGCCGAAGGTGTAGGCGATGCGACCGGAGGCGACGCTGGCCGCGTTGCCGGTGACCAGATAGCCCTCGAAGCCCTCTTCCGCCTCGTGCAGGCGCGGGCCGTAGTCCTGGGTCTCCTGGCCCACGAAAACGCCGATCTGGCCGCCGCGGAAATGCGCGGGGTCGATGCCGGCGCGTTCGAACGCTTCCCAGGAGGTTTCCAGCAGCAGCCGCTGCTGCGGATCCATGGCGAGTGCCTCGCGCGGTGAAATTCCGAAGAACGCCGGGTCGAACTGGTCGGCGTCATGCAGGAATCCACCCTCGCGGGCATAAGTGGTGCCCGGCCGGTCCGGGTCCGGGTCATAGAGTCCGGCGAGGTCCCAGCCGCGGCCGGACGGGAATTCGGTGATGGCGTCGACGCCGCGCAGCGCGATGTTCCACAGGTCTTCGGGGGACCGTACGTCGCCGGGGTAGCGGCAGCCCATACCGACGATGGCGATGGGCTCGTCGTCGGCGAAGGCGGCGGCCACCACCGGAAGCGTGTCGTCCGCGGTCAGGCCGAGGATCTCGGCGCGAAGTTGGCGGGCCAGCTCGACGGGGGTGGGGTAGTCGAAGGCGAGGGTCACCGGCAGCCTCAGTCCGGTGCCCGCGGTCAGTCGGCTGTGCAGGTCGACCGCGGCGAGCGAGTCGAATCCCAGCTCGAGGAACGGGCGGTGGGGGTCGAGGTGTTCCGGTGCCGAGTCACGCAGCGCGGCGCGGACCAGGGTGTCCAGCCAGTCGAGCAGCGCCTGTTCCTGCTCGTCCGCGGGCAGCTCGGCGAGCCGCTGCCGCCAGGACGAGACATCGACGGCGGCGTCCGCCGCCGTGTCGGGACCCGCTACGTCAGGACCCAAGCCCTTCACGTCGCTGCTTTCGGGCGTGAAATCCTCGGATCCACTCATCAACGCGCTCCATTACCGTGACAGACAGAATCCAACGACCATTTCGCAGCCTGTCATGGAGCACAGCCCTTAAGTAACCCCTCCAAACCCCCTATTCACCCCTATCCGTTGGGCCTGGGCACGCGCCTTGACGGGCTTTGGGGGACCCGATGAGAATGCGCTGGGCAAGCAGGAAAAGTCAAGAATACCGACTGCATTTCGCGCAGTCCGAAAGGAGCGCGTAGCGATGCGCGTGTTGTTCGTCTCGTATCCGGCCATCGGTCATGTTTTCCCCACGGTTCCGCTGCAGTGGGCGCTGCGGGCCGCCGGTCATGAGGTGCTGGTGGCCACCGGAAGCTACGGGCTGGAAGTCGCCAACGCCGGGCTGCATGTGGCCGATGTGGCGCCGGGTCTGGAACTGGAAAGCTTCTTCCAGGGGACCGTTCCGGAGCTGCTGGAACGGGTGCGCAGGCCGGAGGGCCCGGACCCGATGGCAGGTATCCAGCTGTTCGCACACCTCAACGACCATCTGACGGACGGCATCGTCCGCACCGCCGAGGCGTTCCGCCCGGACCTGATCGTCTACGAGCAGATCTTCGTGTCCGGTCTGATCGCCGCCCAGAAGCTCGGAGTTCCCGCCGTCCAGCACAACTTCGGCTTCGCGCGTGGGGGTGACATCCGCGCGCTGACCGTCGCCCAACTCACCGAGACCATGCGGCGACACGGCGTGGACAGCGTGCCGGAGCAGGTGCGCACCATCGACATCGCGCCGCCGAGCATGGCCGAGCCCGAGCCGCTCGGCTGGTCGATGCGGCCCGTGCCGTACAACAGCGGTGCGGTGCTGCCGGACTGGGTGCTGGACAAGCCGGAGCGGCCGCGTATCGCCGTGACGCTGGGGACGGCATCGGTGCACGTCACCGGTCTTGGGCCGGTGCAGCGGCTGCTGGCCGCGGCACCCTCGGTGGACGCGGAGTTCGTGCTGGCGCTCGGCGAGGTGGACACCAGCGCGCTGGGTGAACTGCCGTCCAACGTACGTGTCGTGGGCTGGGTGCCGCTGACCGTGCTGATGCAGACCTGTGTCGGCGCCGTGCACCATGGCGGTGCGGGCACCACGCTGGCCGGGCTGAACGCCGGTGTCCCGCAGATCATCCTGCCGGACGGTGCGGACCGGTTCGTCAACGCCCAGGCGGTACACGACCGGGGCGCCGGGATCAGCGCCACCGCCGAGGACCTCGACGTGGAGCTGCTGCGGCGGCTGGTGTCCGACGAGAAGCTGCGCACCGCGGCATCCGAGGTACGGGAGGAGATCGCCACCATGCCTTCTCCGGCGGCGCTGGTGGAGCGGCTGGTCGAGCTGGCCGCGGGTTGAGCCGCGGGAGACAACAGAACACTGGCAACGCTTAGAAGTGGGGGGCGACGGTCAAGTCGCCCCCCACTTCCCGGGGGTTGGGACAGTTGGTCTGTGTGGGGCTCAGCGGTGCCTGCGGTCCCGCCGGTGGGTGGGCACCCGCTCCAGGAACGGGGCGAGCAGGTTCGGCACCGCCTCCTCGGCGAATGACAGCCCCTCGGCCACGCTCACGTCGCGGACCTTGTAGCAGTGCTCACCGGCCGATGTGGTGGCGCCCAAGGTGAGCAGCCCCGAACGGCGTTGGAAGAACGAGCGGGAGATGTTCCAGCCGATGATGCCCTCCCGCTGCAGGGCCACCGTGCGGTGCGCGAAGGTTCCCGAGCGGGTCACCATGTACTGGCCGCGCATGCCGTGCCCGAGGGTGCGGTACGCGTCGTACGCCAGCGCCACCGTGACCGGCACCAGCACCACGGCGGTGGCCACGGCCGCGTAGAGCAGTGTGGTGGACAGCCACAGGCCGAGGGCCGCCAGCGGGATGGTGATCAGCGCGGTGACCGTCAGCGCGCGGTTGATGCGGCGGCGCAGGGCGATGCGCGGGTGCGGCCTGAGGTCGGTCAGTGAGGTCGGCGACTCGGACTCGGACAGTACGTCGGCGGCGACGCGCAGCGCCTCGGCACGTGGCACCGGCGGCGTGAGCATCCGGCGCTTGCGGTTCTCGTCCCGGTCGCCCAGGCCGCTGGCCACCGCGTTGAGGCGGGCGCCCCCGGCCCAGCGCAGGAACATCGTCTCGCCCAACTCCACACCGCGCAGCCGCCGTTCCTCGATGGTGACGGAGCGGGTCACGAGCAGTCCGCGCAGTACCCGGAAGGTGCCGCCGTCCTCCCGCTCAAGCCGGTAGCCGTACCAGCCCTCGGTGAAGGTGGCGGTGGAGAAGATGGCACCGAGCACCACGACGATCAGCAGCGTGACCAGGATGCCGAACCACAGGGGTACGGATCCGTAGTGGGCCTCGATGGACTTGACGAACCCGAGTTGCAGCGGGTCGATCTTCATCTCGTGGAGCGTGCGGTACGCGGTGCCGACCGCGGCCAGCACACCGCCGACGCCCCAGATGGTCAGCGGCGCGTAGCGGATCCAGGACCAGTCCAGGTCGGCGATCGGGCCGTCGTCCTCGGACGCCGCGACCTGCACGGCGTCCCTGCGGCTGAGCAGCCGTTGCCGCAGTTCGGCGGCCTGGGCCTTGCTGACGCCGTCCAGGGTGAGCTTGCGGCCCGCGGAGTAGGTCTGTTCACCGGTGCCGATCCGCAGCGAGGTGAGCCCGAAGACGCGGTGGACCGGGTTGGCGGTCAGGTCGACACTGCGGATGCGGTCCAGCCGTATCGCCCGGTGGCTGCGGAACAGCAGTCCGGAGCGCAGTTCCACGCGGTCCTCGGTGATGCGGTACCGGGTGGTCAAGTACCGCATCATGCCGATGCCGGTCACCACCAGGAAGGTGATGAGCAGCGAGCCCAGGGTGATCAGGGCCTGGAGGTTGAGATTGCCGCCGGTGGCCACCAGGGTGCCCGCCCAGGAGGCGAGCGGGGCGCACAGCAGGCTGGCATGCACCAGGATCAGCCGGGCGTTGAGCCGTTCCCACCCGGGGGTCGCGGCGTCCGTGCGGGGCCGGGCCGGGGCGCCGGCGCTCATGTCGCGTCTCCGGGAGTGGCCTGGGTGTACTTGGTGAGGTGCTCCACCACGTCGGCGGCGACCCGGTGGTCAAGTCCCTTGATCTTGACGGCGCCAGAGGCCGAGGCGGTGGTCACGGTGATCCCGGAGAGCCGGAACATCTGCTGGAGCGGGCCGCGCAGCGTGTCCACCGTCTGGATCCGGGACAGCGGCACCACGCGCCACCGCTGCCACAGCCACCCGGACGCGGCGTACACCGCGTCGTTGGTGGTCTCCCAGCGGTGGACGCGGTAGCGCCAGGCGGGCATCACCAGCATGTAGGCGAGCCCGGGGACCAAGGTGATCGCCAGGCACCAGCCGAACCAGGTCCTGGCGGGCGGGATGAACAGATAGAGCACCGCGAACACGATCGGCAGCGGCAGCGCGAAGATCGACGACTGCGTGGTCCACCAGGCGACGGCGCGGCGCTCGACGCGGTTCCGAGGCGGACGGAGCCTCACATCATCCATTGCGTTCCACTGCTTCCACTTGAGCTCCTACTAAGTTCCCTTGCGATGTCGGCCTGGTCCGCCCCCTGGTCCGGCCGGGGCCCCGGGGTGGCCCCCGGGGATGCGGTAACCGACGTGCTGCGCTGGGCAGTTAGGGGATGCGAACGGCTTCGGCCTGCGAGACGGCGGCGTTGCCCTGGGCCAGTAGCTTGCGGCGCCGGGTCAGCAGCACCGCGGTACGGGCCAGCACCATCGCCAGCGACATGAAGACGAAGGCGTTCGCGTAGACGTCCTGCCCGCTGAGCTTGTAGTCGATGCTGAACTTGACGATTCCCTGGCTGAACCAGTGCTCGGTCCCGTAGGCGAACAGGACGCGCGTGCTGGACAGCACGATCCACAGCAGAGCGTATCCGATGCCGCCCCTGGTGTAGATCTGGCCGCTGGCCGAATCCCGTTCGGCGGGCAGCAGGGCTCCCGCGATCAGTCCGCAGATGGCGCCCACGCCGATGCCGACGAGTTGCAGCGAGATGTCGTTGCCGCCGGTCGGCAGCGAGTGCACGAACAGTGCGATGACGATGGCGACCGCGAGCAGTGACCGCGCCATCCGCATGTTGGTGACGCGCCGACGGCCGAGGTCGGTCGCCAGGATGATGGTGAGGATCGTCGCGCTGGCGATGAGCGCGGTCAGAAACGGGCTCATGTGACTACTGGCCTTCCCTGGTCTGGCGCCATTCCCTGCGCCACTGCACTCCACGCTATGGGCGCACCCCGTCCCGGCGGGACGACTGAACGGTTGGACCCGCTGTCCACCGACCGGTGGACAAGCGGACACCCAAGGGTGGTAGGACTTGTGCTGTGCGCACTCACACCCCGGTGAACTCCCAGGTGAACGCGGTGGAGCAGACCACGGACCAGGCCCCCGAGGCGGGGAACCGCTGGTTCGGCCTGTGGGACGGGTACTTCGCCATCAGCTACGCCGTCACCACCGTGCTGCTGTTCACCACCCACGGCGAACAGACGCGCCGCGCCATCGCCATCGGCGCGTTGACACTGGCGGTCCCGTGGTACGCGGCGCTGGGCCGCGGTCTGATGCTGCACAACACCGTCCACCGGACCGTCACCCGACGCAACATCGTGTTCGGGCTGGGCCTGTTCGCGCTGTTCGCGGTGGCCACCGCGTTCGACATCTCGGGGTCCTTCGCCCTGTTCGCCATCGTGCCGATGCTGATGATGGCGCTGCCCACCTCGTCGGCGATCGCGGTGGTGCTGCTGGCCAGCCTCATGCCGGTGACGGTCGTCTGGCTGACCGGCGGGGACATGGGCACCGTACTGCCCATCTCGCTGCTCGGCATAGCGCTGTCCGTACTGCTGGGGCTGTGGATCACCCGGGTGGTGCGGCAGAGCAGGGAGCGCGCCGAGCTGATCGACGAGCTGCGGCGCAGCCGTGAGCAGTTGGCCCGGCTGTCCCACGAGGCCGGGATCTCCGCCGAGCGCGAGCGGCTGGCCCGGGAGATCCACGACACTCTGGCACAGGGCCTGACCAGCATCATCAGCCTGGTGCAGGCCGCCGAGTCGGAGGTGACCTACGCCCCGCAGCTGGCCCTCCAGCACCTGGGCCTGGCCGGGCGGGTGGCCAAGGACAGCCTGGCCGAGGCGCGTGACTTCGTCGCCGCGCTCACCCCTCCAGCGCTGCGGGAGAGCTCTCTGGTGCAGGCGGTACGGCGGCAGGCGGAGGGGTTGGAGGCGGAGACCGGCCTCGCGGTGCGCTGCTCCGTGCGGGGCACGGACCGGCCGCTGCCGATGGCGGTGAGCGTGGTCCTGCTGCGGTCGGTCCAGGAGGCCTTCGCGAACGTGCGCAAGCACGCCAGGCAGGCACGGAACGTGGACGTTCTCCTGGTGTTCGAGGAGGCCAGCGTCCGCCTGCTGGTGCGGGACGACGGCGAGGGCTTCCAGGACCAGCCGGTGGCCCGCGACGGCGGCGGGTTCGGGCTGCGCGGCATGCAGGCCAGGGCGCGCGAGATCAACGGGGTGGCGACCGTCAGCAGCCGCCCCGGACAGGGCACCACCATCGAGGTCTCGGTGCCCGCTGAGCCAACCAGCGAGGGATGAGGACGTGACGGACCACAACGCGATCAGGGTGCTGCTGGCCGACGACCACCCGGTGGTACGGGAGGGCCTGTGCGCCATGCTGGAGTCCGCCGAGGGCGTCACCGTCGTCGGGCAGGCCGGATCCGGTGAGGAGGCGGTGACCCTCGCGGGCCGTCTGACGCCCGACATCGTGCTGCTCGACCTGCGCATGGGCGGGATGGACGGGGTCGACGCCACCGGGCACATCCTGCGCGCCTCACCGCGCAGCAAGGTCGTCATCGTCACCACGTACGAGAGCGACGCCGACATCCTGCGGGCCGTGGAGGCGGGCGCGGCCGGATATCTGCTCAAGGGCAGCTCCCGGATGGAGCTGATCAACGCGGTGCAGGCGGCGGCGCGCGGGGAGACGGTGCTGACGCCGTCGCTGGCGACCAAGCTGTTCCGGGCGCGGGCGGTGGACACCCCGCCGCTGTCCGACCGTGAGATCGAGGTGCTGCGGTTGGTCAGCCAGGGGCTGACCAACGCGGAGATCGGCAGGAAGCTGTTCATCGGCGAGGCGACGGTGAAGACGCATCTGCTGCGCGCGTACCGCAAGTTGGACGTCTCGGACCGCACGGCCGCCGTCATCACCGCACTGGAGCGGGGCCTGCTGTCCTGACCGCCGTGGTGGGTGCTCGCCATCGCGTCGGAAAGGGGCCTGGGGTGGGGGCGAGCCCCCACCCCCCGAACCACTAGGCGATGCCCGCCAGGCTGCTCTCGGCGAGCTTCGACGGCAGGTCGCGGCGGCGCTTGACCTTCAACTTGCGGTATATCCGGGTCAGATGCTGCTCCACGGTGCTCACCGTCACATACAGCTTGGTGGCGATCTCCCGGTTGGTGTGTCCGTGCGCGGCCAGAACCGCGACCCGGGACTCGGCCTCGGTGAGCGCCTCCGCCTCACGTGACACGTCCGCCTGACCGGCGACGGAGACCTCGCCGTCGGCGTCACCCGGCATCAACTGCTGGCACAACGGCTCGGCACCGCACGCCTTGGCCACGTGCCACGCCTTGCGCACCAGCAGCCGCGCCCGGTTGAACTCGCCCAGCGCACGGAAGCCGTTGCCCAACTCACCCAGCGCGGCGGCGAGTTGCAGCCGGTCGTCACCGTTCTCCAGGATCTCGACCGCCTCCTTGAGCAGGTGCAGTCGACGCTTGAGGTCAGCTGTGCGGGCCAGCACCAGCAGTTGCGCACCGCGGGTGCGGCTGGTGCCCGAACCTCCGCGCAGCGGCTGCCGCTCGGCCAGCGACCTGGCCTGGCCTGCCTCGCCCAGGGCGAGCCAGGCCTCGGCGGCGTCGATCCGCCACGGCACCAACTCGGCGGAGTCGACTCCCCACTCCTCCATCAGCCGTCCGCAGGCCAGGAAGTCCTCCAGGGCGGCGTGGTAGCGGCCGGTCGCCAGGTGGCTGCGGCCACGGGCGCGTAGGTAGTGCAGCCCCGGCAGGGTGCGGAACAGGGCGGCGGGCACCGGCTGTTCGAGCAGTGCCATCGCCTCTTCGTGCCGCCCCATCGCGGTCTCGGCCTGGATCAGGGTGCTCAGCGGCAGAGCGATGAGCACTCCCCAACTCTGCAGGGAGATCAGTGACATCGCGGAACGGGCATGGTGCGCGGCGCCCGGCAGATCGCCCTGGCGCAGCGCGATCTCCGCCCGTACCGCCGACAGCAGCGCGTGCCAGGCCGGCGCGCGGCGAGCCGAGCACTCGCTCAGCAGCCGCTCGCACCAGGCCAGGGCCAGGTCGGCGCGGTCCGCGTAGAGCAGCGCCAGCAGCGCGAAGACCAGCGGCTGCAGGGTGCTGTCGCTGAGCCGGTACCGCTGGAGTACCCGCTGGGCCTCGGCCACGGCGGTCTCTGCGCGTCCGTCGGCGAGCGAGGCGGAGATGGCGGAGGCCGCCTGGGTGTGGGCGTCGCCCACGGTGCCGCAGGCCCCGCCCTGTGTCGTCGCCCGGCTGATCCCTGAGTCCGGGAAGACCGACTGCAACGGCGGGCTGATCATGGCCAGCCAGCGGCGGGCGGCCTCCAGGGCCGCCTCGTCGTGGCCCGGCTCCTGCTCGGTGCGCGACCGCTCGGTGCGGGACTGGAGTTCGCGGACCGACTCGACCGCGTCGTCCAGCCGCCCGGACCACGCCAGGTACGACATCGACATCGCCAGGTAGCGGCGTGGCAGCCTTCCCGGCTCCAGTTCCGCGGTCAGTTGCGGAAGGTGTTTCTCGGCCGCCGCCGGGCAGCTGCGCCAGACCACGCTGACCAGCTTGGCCTTGATCTCGGCCCGGGTGGCGCCGACCTGGCAGGCGCCGTGGGCGAGTTCGAGGCAGCGCAGCGCGAACTCGGTGTCGTCGTCGACCAGGGCGTACTCGGCCGCCTCCTGGAGCACCGGCACCATTTCCGGCGCCACTTCCTGACGCGCGGCGAGCAGGTGCCGGGCCACGTCGAGGGCGCTGGCGCCGTCCTTGTGCAGCAGGTGGGCGGCGCGCAGGTGCAGGCTCGACAGGGTGTCGGCCGGGGTGGCGGCCAGTACGGCGTCGCGCGCCGAGGTGTCGCGGAAGGTACCGCCGTCCAGTACGGCGCAGCGGCTGAGGTCCTGGATGCCGTGCTCCGCCGACTCGGCGTGGATCTCAAGCACCCGGCTGAGCAGCGCGGTTGAACTTGCGTCGCCCAGTACGGCCACGCCGCGGGCCACGGTCAGCATCTCGGGCTCGCCTCGGTGCAGGCAGTCGCGCACCGCCTGCGAGAACGTCTCGGCCGGTGCGACACGCTGGAACGGCTCGCCGCGCTCGGCGCCCTGGCAGTCCTCCAGCAGTGCGCGCAGCAGCAGCGGGTTGCCGCCGGTGATGTCGTGGCACTCGGCGGCGAGCCGGGACGCCATCGACGGTGCGAAGTGACCGGCCAGCACGCTCGCGGTGCCCTTGGGGGACAGCATGCCCACCTGCACCCGGGTGCAGTGCGGTTGGCGCAGCAGTTCGGCGTGGAAGGCCAGTTGCTCCTGCCGCAGCCTGGTGGACTCGGTCAGTACGATCAGGATCCGCGCCTGGCGCACCCGTCGGGCCAGGTAGAGCAGGAACTGTAGGGAGTGGTCGTCGGCGCAGTGCACATCGTCGATGGCGATGACGACCGTTTGCTCCCTGGCGAGTTGCAGCAGCGCCCAGGAGGCGAAGGGCATCGCCCGCATCCGGGCGTGCGGCGCCGCCTCAACAGATGCCTCGTCCAACAGCCGTATCGCGTCGGAACGCACCTGCGGCGATATCGAGGGGTGATCGAAAATCTTTCTCAGGATCCCGAACGGCAGTGAGCGCTCGGCCCGCGATCCGGTGGCGTCAAGGAGTAGCGCGGCTTCCTCGATCGCCTGCTCGGTAAAGCTTTCCAGCAGTTCCGTTTTCCCACTCGCTACGGCACCGCTGATCAGGGCCACACGGCCTCGGCCCTTCGTCGCGCTCTGCAGCAGTTCATGCAGCGCGGCCATGTGGCTCTCGCGCTCTACCAACTTGGCGGATAGTGACACAATTTCCCCCGATTCGCATTGCGCCGGGCCGCACGGAGTTAACGTCACGGCAATGCGCGTAAATCGGAACCATTTAGGGTTCGCAGGCCGTGGAAGGCCGGGAACAGGTCGTCAGATCTTTGGTTTGGCAACGAATCCTGGTGCGCCCTGGGGTGGTGGGCGCACCGCCGATTCGAATGGTTCGGGAGCCCCGTGGTCAGGCGGGTCTCCTCGGCTCTCCCTTAGGAGTTGCGCTAAGAGGCCGCGGCACTGCGGTTGTTGAGCGCCGCGGACACGATCTTGACGATCTGCTGCTGATGGTTGGCCAAGAAGAAGTGGCCGCCCGGGAAAACGTGGATGTCGAACGCACCGCTGGTGTGCTCGCGCCAGGCCTGCGCCTCCTCCAGGCTGGTCCTCGGGTCGTTGTCACCGGTCAGTACGGTGATGGGGGCCCGCACCGCGGCACCGGGCTCGGCCCGGTACTTCTCGATGGCCGTGTAGTCGCTGCGGATCGCGGGCAACACCATCCGCAGGATCTCCTCGTTCCCGAGGATCTCCGGGTTGGTGCCGCTCAACACCCGCATTTCTTTGACGATACCGTCGTCGTCCCGCAGGTGCACGCTCTCGTCACGGTACCGGGAGGGGGCCCGTCGGCCAGAGGCGAAAACGACCAGCGGAACGAAATCCAGATCGCGCTCAAGACGCCGGGTCACCTCGAAGGCGAGAACGGCACCCATGCTGTGGCCGAAGAGGGCCGTCGGACGGTCCAACCACGGTTTCAGTTCAGCGGCGATGGCGTCGGCGTACTCACCGATGTTCTCGATGGCGCGGTCCGCGCGGCGGTCCTGACGACCTGGGTACTGCAATGAAAGGACGTCTACCGCGGGAGAGAGCGCACGCGACATCGGGAAGTAGAAGGGCGCTGACCCGCCGGCATGCGGCAGGCATACGAGACGCACTCCGCTTTCCTCGGCAGGGTGGAAACGGCGTATCCAACGGCTGGCGTCCTGGAGTTCACCCACTGCACCGAAACTCTTTCCTGTGGTTCCCCGACCTGTGGCCGAACACGATGGTCCCTGCGGAGTGCCTGCGCGACATGCTGCTGCGAGGGCGCCGTTGCCTGTCCGGCACTTCGACATGAACTCCTCGGCCCGGTTCCATGTCTAGCAGAACGGGTGATCTAGGGGGTACCCCTACCTTTGGACCTACCACCCGGATGGTGCCTGAGGCGACCGATCGAAAGTCCCCCGTTCTGCCTGGTGGTTGGGGGTGTTCGACGGGCCGGTAGGGGGATGCGGGAAACCAGTTGCCTCTGCGGTCCCATACGAACTCGTGACGGGTTCTTGGCGCCAAGTCGGGGCGCGTTGGGGGCGCGGGGGGCGCGCAGAGGGGCGCACACGAGCGCGGAATGAGCGAATGGCCGCACCGCGGGGGCGCGGTCGCGAACCGGCAGGCAGGCGCGGCCGGCCTCCCCTCGGGGGCCTGGCAGCTCCGAGGGGCGCTTTGCAGGGGCCGCTGGCCTCCGGCCGACAGCTCTACACTGGGCGGGACGTACGCTGCGAGGAGGGCGCGATTGTCCCGGACGGACCAGTCGGAGTCGACAGAGGCTCTGGCTCAGGGCTGGTGCGCGCTGGCTGCCCTGCACTCCCGTATCGCGAGCCGCGTCGAGCGTGCCCTGCAGTCCGCGCACGGCCTCGGGGTGACGGAGTACTCCGTGCTCCGGGTACTCAGCCGCCAGCAGGGCTACCACATGCGGATGCAGCAGTTGGCCAACGCCGTGGTGCTCAGTCAGAGCGCCACCACCCGTGTGGTGAACAAGCTGGAGGACCAGGGCCTGCTCACCCGCTATCTGTGCGCCGACGATCGGCGCGGCATCTACACCGAGGTCACCGAGGCAGGACGGGCGCTGCTCGACGCCGCCCGACCGACCAACGACGCCGCCCTGCGCGAGGCGCTCGACGAGGCGGCCCAGGAGCCCGAACTGGCCCCACTGGTACGCGCCGTGGAGACCGTCGATCCCGTCGCCGGCGCCGCCGTTCCTTAGCCCTCCCGGCCTTCAGCTCTCTCGCCCTCGCGGTGCCCGAGGGGGCCTGTGAGTACCTGGAAATTGTAACTACTAGTACGTACACTGCCCGCATGGACACGGCTGACCGTTTGATCGAAGGCACCCGCGAACTGCTCTGGGAACGCGGCTACGTGGGGACCAGCCCGAAGGCGATCCTCCAGCGCGCCGGGGCGGGCCAGGGCAGCATGTACCACCACTTCAGCGGCAAGGCCGACCTCGCGCTGGCCGCCGTGCGGCGATCCGTGGAGCAGATGCGGACGGCGGCGGATGCCCTGCTGTCCGCTCCCGGTACCGCCCTGGAACGGATCACCGCGTATCTGCGCCGGGAGCGCGATGTGTTGCGCGGCTGCCCGATCGGGCGTCTGACGATGGACCCGGACATCATCGCCAGCCCTGAACTACGCGCGCCACTGGACGAGTTGTTCGGCTGGCTTCGGCAGCGCCTCGCCGAGGTGATCGCCGAAGGCCAGTCCCGCGGCGAACTCGGCGCGGAGCTGGACCCGGTGGCCACCGCAGCCGCCATCGCGGCGACGCTGCAAGGCGGTTACGTACTCGCCCGCGCCGCAGACTCGACCGAACCGTTCGAGCACGCCGTCACCGGCGTACTGGCGCTCCTCGCGTCAGCCGACCACTAGGCAGCCCAAGGGAGTTCACTCCGCCATGTACGCCATGCAGTACCAGATCACCCTGCCCGCCGACTACGACATGGAGATCATCAGGCACCGCGTCAGAACCCGCGGCTCGGCCCTTGACGCCTTTCCCGGCCTGGGGTTGAAGGCGTATCTGATCCGCGAGCGGGAGAACGGCTCGCCGGTCAACCAGTACGCGCCCTTCTACCTGTGGCACTCCATCGACGGCATGAACCGGTTCCTGTGGGGTGGCGGCGGGTTCAACGGCATCGTCGACGACTTCGGGCGCCCGCCGGTGGAGCACTGGACCGGCGTCGGCTACGAGCGCGGCCCCGCGTTCGCCAGCACCCCGCGCGCCGCGACTCGCCGTACCCAGCCCGTACCGTCGGGCATCGACCCCACCCCCTTCGTCACTCGTGAACTCGACACGTTGCGGGAGCACGCTTCCGCCCCCGCGGTGCACTCCTCGGCGCTCGCCATCGACCCCCGGCACTGGGAGTTGGTGCGCTTCACGCTCTGGGAGCGCCTGGCCGAGCGGCCGGAGGGCGAGACGGGTTACGAAGTACTGCACCTCAGCTCACCACACTTGGCCGAGCTGCCCACCGGCCGTCACTGGTAGCGCCGGCGAGCGGCCCTGACGGCATTTCTCGCTCTCGACACGATTGTCACTATTACGCCGGTTCTCCGTCACAGATGTTCCACAGGGCCTGCCGGACTACGGCCGGTGTCGTTGTCCGGCACAGAGTGACTGCACAGCAGCCACTATCCGTTGTGGCTCTGCCCCTGTGGGAGGTGCGAGAGATGCCGGACCGAACCCTGTGGTCGTACGCGGACATCGCCGCGCATATCCGGGTGCGTACCGACACCGTGCGCTCATATCGCAAGCACGGCCTGCTGCCGCCACCGGATGTCGTGGAGGGCGGTAAGCCCTTCTGGTATGCGGACACCATTCGCCTGTGGACCTCCAGACGACCGGGCAACCGGTCACGTGCGAAACGGGACTGGTGATCGTGGTGTAGGACCACATGGCACGGCGGCGCCAGGACCCTGGCGCCGCCGCCGTGTCGTGTCCCGGCAACTACTATACGACCGTCCTACACGTTCGTATAGGACAGTTGTCAGAATCGGGGCTACGATTCGGCCATGGGACATCGCGAGGATCTGCTGGAGGGCGCCAAGCGCTGCCTCCGGGAGAAGGGCTACGCACGCATCACGGCGCGTGACATCGTGGCGGCATCGGGCACCAACCTGGCCTCCATCGGCTACCACTACGGCTCCAAGGAGGCGCTGCTGAACGCGGCGCTGATGCAGACGGTCGAGGAGTGGGGCGAGGAACTGCGCACCGCGCTGGCGGCCGAGATCGCCCCCGACACGACCCCGGTCGAGCGTTTCGTCGCGATCTGGACCCGGATGATCGACTCGCTTGGCGAGCAACGGCCGGTCTGGGCCGCGAGTTTCGAGAGCTTCACCCAGATCGACCGCCTGCCCGAGGTGCGGGCGTTCCTCACCGAGGGGCTGCGGCAGGCTCGTTCCGGTATGGCGGCGCTGTTCCTCGGAGTTGACGAGAGCACGCTCGGCGAGAAGGAGTCGCATACCGTCGGCTCGTTCTACTACGCGCTGCTGAACGGCGTGATGGTGCAGTGGATGATCGACCCCGAGAGCGCGCCCTCCGCCTACGACCTGGCCGAAGCACTACGGACCATCTCGGCCCGGATGGGCGGCGAGCAAGCGCCCGCGGGCTGAACGGCCTCGTCCGGTCAGCGGGTCGGCCATCCGCTGACGACGTCCGGCGCCGCTCCCTCCAGGGCCGGGGTGCGCGCGGGCGCGTGGCCGACCCGGCCGGTGCGGTGGATGGCCAGGTCACCGGCGAGCGCGGAACCGGCGACCACCAGCAGCACGAGGGATATGTTCAGCCGCCCGCTGGCCGCGAGGATCTCGCCGGTCACCAGCAGGGCGGAGTTGGGCACCAACGGTGGGATGGTGGTCAGCGCCAACAGGACATAAGCCCACAGCATGTTGCCCGCCATGTGCCGTGACAGCGCGGACGTGAAGTCCAGCGAGTCCAGTGCCGACACAATCGATGAACCGCTCATCCCGCCGTGCCTCATTCCGGGTTGCGGCCCGGTTCCTTGAAGAGTCCCGCCCCGGGATGTAGCCCAGATCCATGACGACGGTGCCAGGTGGCGTACCTGCCAGGCAATCGCGTTCCGGCTAATCCGGCAGGTCCACAGGGGAATCCATCCGCCAGAACGACGGGACGTGCTCTGTACGGTGTAGGAGCAGGTGCCGAAACGTCCACCCGCAGGGGGACCCCGGCGCGTTGGCGCGCCAGCACCAGGGACACACCGGCCCGACCTCCACCCGCCGGAATACCCTCCGGGGGTATATGGTTCCATGGTGCGGGAGGCGGCGTCCGCCTCCCCGGCGACACCGCACACGCATCCCCCGGAGGACCCATGGCCGCCATCAACTCCGACACCGCCACCGTTGTCTACGCCGTTTCCGGCATGAGCTGCGGCCACTGCGAGAAGGCGATCACGGAAGAACTCTCCGCACTGCCCGGCGTCACCACCGTCGAGGCAGATGCCAAGGCGGGACAGGTCTCGGTGACCGCCACCGCACCGCTGGACGACGACACCGTACGCGCCGCGGTGGACGAGGCGGGATACGAACTCACCGGCCGCGCCTGACCGGGTACGCGCAGGGGCCTGGTCGGGAGCCGGTGTACGGCCCCCGACCAGGCCCCTGTCACGCCGCTGACCGGCGGCGTCAACGTCCCAGCAGCTCGCCGCCGTTGCACTGGAGGATCTCGCCGGTGATGAATCCGGCGTCCGGTGAGGCGAGGAACACCACCGCGGCGGCCACATCGCCGGGCCGACCAACTCGGCCGACCAGGGTGCGCCCCGCCCGGCGGGTCAGCTCCGCGTCATTGAGTCGCGCACCGAAGAACTCGGTGCCCGCGACCGTACCCGGCGCCACGATGTTGCACGTGACGCCCTGCGGGCCGAGCTGGGCGGCCAGCGAGTGGTTCCAGGCGTGCAGCGCGGCCTTCGACGCGCCGTAGGAGCCACCGCCGCGCAGCGCGGCAAGCGAGGTCACCGTGATCACCCGGCCGTGTTCCGGGGTGAGCCGGTCGCGCACCGACTCGGTGAGCAGCACGGCGGTCAGCACGTTGCGCTCGAAGTCGCCGCGCCAGCGGGCCAGTACCGCGTGCGGCCCGGCACCCGCCGCGGCCTCACGGCTGCCCGCGTTGTTGACCAGCACGTCGATGCGGTCCGGGAGCCGGCTGAGCGCCGCCTCCACATCGTCCGGGTCGGCCAGGTCGCAGATGATCGGGGTGACCTTGTGGCCGTGTTCGGCGGAGAGTTCGTCCGCGGCGGAGCGCAGCACCTCACGGCGCCGTCCGACGATCACCACGTCATCACCGGCCGCGGCGAACCGGGCGGCAACCGCACGCCCGATGCCCGTGCCACCACCGGTGATCACAACGGTCCTCGTCGCCATGTCCGCCGCACCGTCCGTCTCGTTCCGCACCATTTCGCTCGCCCGCCCCAACACCCGCTGCTGACTGGGCGTTTAACGCTACGCGATGGTCAATCACGGTTCGGCGCAGGGGGCGGTGTCGACGGGTCTCGTGCATCTGACGTAGCCCGTGCCTATTTGCCCGCGACTACGGCAGCGATCAAGGGAGACCTAGATCACACTCATGGCAACGTAACCATGGAGGGGGGTCGTTGGTCTAACCGGTCGATCACCGGGCTCCCGGCGGACTCGGTGACGATAGTGGGGTCAGCCGTCTTGGGGGACGGAAGGCCCGCGTGCGCCGGGGCGAAGCCCGGAGAGCTTGAGCGGCCCTCTCGGACTGTTTCGTCCCGGCATGGCGCACGGAGCGTGGCGCTCACCCGAACGCCCGGTACGGACCCGTGGGGGGATCCGAATCCGGGATCCAGGGCGCCCCGCGCCGGACCCGTGGGGGGATCCGGCGCGGGGCGCTGCTCTGACCGTGTTTCGTTCTCGCCGCCAGCCGCCTATGTCACCGCGGCTCGCTCACCTCGCACAGACGGGATGGCCGATGCGTGCCGTCACAGGCGGCATGCCCCGCGCACAGAGGTGTGGCGGGGCGTCCTCATTGGAAGGGGCGGTACGCGGAGGGGATAGCTCCCCCCGCGGGAAGCGGACTAGCGGGCCTCGACCGGGACGTAGTCGCGGATCTCGACGCCGGTGTAGATCTGGCGGGGGCGGCCGATGCGGGAGCCCGGCTCCTTGATCATCTCGTGCCACTGGGCGATCCAGCCGGGAAGACGGCCGAGCGCGAAGAGGACGGTGAACATCTCGGTCGGGAAGCCCATCGCCCGGTAGATCAGACCCGTGTAGAAGTCCACGTTCGGGTACAGCTTGCGGCTGACGAAGTAGTCGTCGCTCAGCGCGTGTTCCTCAAGCTTGAGGGCGATGTCCAGCAGCTCGTCGGACTTGCCGAGGGCGGACAGGACGTCGTGCGCCGCCGCCTTGATGATCCTGGCCCGCGGGTCGAAGTTCTTGTAGACCCGGTGGCCGAAGCCCATCAGCTTGACGCCGTCTTCCTTGTTCTTCACCTTGCGGATGAAGCCGTCGACGTCGCCGCCGGTCGCCTGGATGCTCTCCAGCATCTCCAGCACCGCCTGGTTGGCACCGCCGTGCAGCGGACCCCACAGAGCGTTGATGCCCGCGGAGATCGAGGCGAACATGTTCGCCTGCGAGGAGCCGACCAGCCGGACCGTGGAGGTGGAGCAGTTCTGCTCGTGGTCCGCGTGCAGGATCAGCAGCTTGTCCAGCGCGTTGACGACGACCGGGTCCAGGTCGTACTCCTGCGCCGGAACGGCGAAGGTCATCCGCAGGAAGTTCTCTACGTAGCCAAGGTCGTTACGCGGGTAGACGAAAGGCTGGCCGACCGACTTCTTGTAGGCGTAGGCCGCGATCGTCGGCAGCTTGGCGAGCAGCCGGATCGTGGACAGATTGCGCTGCTTCTCGTCGAACGGGTTGTGGCTGTCCTGGTAGAACGTCGACAGCGCGCTCACCACGGAGGAGAGCATCGCCATCGGGTGCGCGTCCCGCGGGAAGCCGTCGTAGAACCGTTTGACGTCCTCGTGCAGCAGGGTGTGCTGGGTGATCTCGCTCTTGAAGGAGCTGAGCTCGTCAACGGTCGGCAGCTCACCGTTGATCAGCAGGTACGCGGTCTCCAGGAACGTGCCACGCTCGGCAATCTGCTCGATGGGGTAGCCGCGGTAGCGCAGGATCCCCTGCTCACCGTCGAGGAACGTAATCGCGGACTTGTAAGCCGCGGTGTTCCCGTAACCGCTGTCCAGGGTGACCAGCCCGGTCTGGGCCCGCAGCTTGCCGATGTCGAAGCCCTTGTCGCCAACGGTGCTCTCGACCACCGGGTAGCTGTACTCGCCGTCCCCGTACCGCAGTACTACAGAGTTGTCGCTCACGTCATCCCTCACCGACGTTGTGCCTCTTCTTCGAGGTGCCCTGACTGCTACTACCTTCCCCCATTTGCCATACATACGTGCACCCGGGGTCAGTCAGACGCCAAAAGGTGGCACGCAGTGCCTATCTTCCTCCTCCTGGAACCCCTTCAACACCCAGGATCACCCCGCGGCGCCAGGGTGTCCTGCTGCCCGTTCAGGTCCCGTGGAGAGCGCCCATCAACCGGTGATCAAGAGCCGTGCAACGACGGCCTGCGGAAACGGCGCGCACCGCCTGTGCTATCGCCCTGCGCGATCCCACCAGCACCACGAGGCGTTTTGCCCTGGTAACAGCCGTGTAGAGCAGATTGCGCTGCAGCATCATCCACGCACCAGTGGTGACAGGGATCACCACGGCCGGGTACTCGCTGCCCTGGGAGCGGTGGATGGTCACGGCATAGGCGTGCGCCAACTCGTCCAACTCATCGAAGTCGTAGTCGATCTCCTCGTCCTCATCGGTGCGCACCGTCAGCCGCTGCTCTTCGGCGTTGAGCGCGGTCACCACGCCGACCGTGCCGTTGAAGACGCCGTTCGCCCCTTTCTCGTAGTTGTTTCTGATCTGCGTGACCTTGTCGCCCACGCGGAAGACCCGACCGCCGAACCGGCGCTCCGGCAGATCGGGGCGGGCGGGGGTGATCGCCTGCTGCAGCAGGCCGTTGAGCACCCCTGCGCCCGCCGGTCCGCGGTGCATGGGGGCGAGCACCTGGACGTCCCGGCGCGGGTCGAGACCGAACTTCGCCGGAATGCGGCGGGCCGCCACGTCCACGGTGAGCCGCCCGGCCTCCTCGGTGTCGTCCTCGGCGAAGAGGAAGAAGTCCGTGAGCCCCTGGGTGATCGGCGGCGCACCGGAATTGATCCGGTGCGCGTTGGAGACCACGCCGGACTGCTGGGCCTGCCGGAAGATCCGGGTCAGCCGGACCGCGGGGATCGGGCTGCCGTGCGCCAGCAGGTCCCGCAACACCTCGCCCGCGCCGACGCTCGGCAACTGGTCCACATCGCCCACGAACAGCAGATGGGCGCCCGGCGGCACCGCCTTGACCAGCTTGTTCGCCAGGATCAGATCCAGCATGGAGGCCTCGTCGACCACCACCAGGTCGGCGTCCAGCGGCCGGTCCCGGTCATAGGCCGCGTCGCCGCCGGGTTTCAGCTCCAGCAGGCGGTGCACCGTGGACGCCTCGGCGCCGGTCAGCTCGGCAAGCCGCTTGGCGGCGCGGCCGGTCGGCGCGGCGAGCACCACCTTGGCCCGCTTGGCGCGGGCCAGGGTCACCACCGACTTCACCGTGAACGACTTGCCGCAGCCGGGGCCGCCGGTCAGCACCGCCACCTTCTCGGTGAGCGCCAGCCGTACCGCCTGCTCCTGCTCGGGGGCCAGATCGGCGCCCGTGCGGTCCTTGAGCCAGGCCAGGGCCTTGTCCCAGGCCACGTCACGGAAGGCGGGCATCCGGTCCTCCGGGCCGCGCAGCAGCCGCAGCAGCTGACCGGCCAGGGAGATCTCGGCACGGTGGAACGGCACCAGGTAGACCGCGGAGACCGGGTCCCCGCCCTCCGGGTCGGGCACCCGCTCGCGCACCACGCCCTCCTCCGCCACCAGCTCCCCCAGGCAGTCGATGACCAGCCCGGTGTCCACCTGGAGCAGCTTCACCGCGTCGGCGATCAGCCGTTCCTCGGGCAGGAAGCAGTTGCCGTTGTCGGTGGCCTGCGACAGTGCGTACTGCAACCCGGCCTTGGCCCGGTCCGGGCTGTCGTGGGGGATACCCACGGCCTGCGCGATCTTGTCGGCGGTCAGGAAGCCGATGCCCCACACATCGGCGGCCAGCCGGTAGGGCTGGTTCTTGACCACGGAGATCGAGGCGTCGCCGTACTGCTTGTAGATGCGCACCGCGATCGAGGTGGATACGCCGACGCCCTGGAGGAAGACCATCACCTCCTTGATCGCCTTCTGCTCCTCCCAAGCCGCGGCGATCATCCTGGTGCGCTTCGGCCCCAGCCCCGGGACCTCGATCAGGCGCTTCGGCTCCTGCTCGATCACATCCAGGGTGTCGGTGCCGAAGTGCTCGACGATGCGGTCGGCGATCCGCGGGCCGACGCCCTTGATCAGGCCCGAGCCGAGGTAGCGGCGGATGCCCTGGACCGTGGCGGGCAGCACGGTGGTGTAGTTCTCCACCGTGAACTGCTTGCCGTACTGCGGGTGGGAGCCCCAGCGGCCCTCCATCCGCAGCGCCTCGCCCGGCTGCGCGCCCAGCAGCGCGCCGACGACGGTCAGCAGGTCACCGGCGCCACGGCCGGTGTCGACCCGGGCGACGGTGTAGCCGTTGTCCTCGTTCGCGTACGTGATCCGCTCCAGCACGCCCTCGAGAACGCTCAGCCGGAACCCTCCTGCGGCGGCATTCTGTCCAGCCCCCATCGCCCCGCCCTCCCTCCGCGGCTACGAACTGATACGACGTTACCGTCGGCCGCTGACACCCCGGCCGACCTGTGGACAACCAACGCGGGCACCTGTGGACAACGTGAGGAGCACGAGAATGCACGGCTTCGATCTGCTGGTCGTCGGGTCGGCCAACGCCGATCTGGTGGTCGCCGTGGAGCGGCGGCCGACGGCCGGGGAGACTGTACTCGGCTCCGACCTGGCCACCCACCCGGGCGGCAAGGGCGCCAACCAGGCCGTCGCCGCGGCCCGGCTGGGCGCCGCCACCGGCCTGCTCGCGCGGGTCGGTGACGACGCGCACGGCCGTCTGCTGCTGGACACCCAACGCGCCTGCGGGGTGGACACCCGCGGTGTGCTGGTCGGCGGGGCACCCACCGGTGTCGCGCTGATCATCGTGGACCCGTCCGGCGACAACAGCATCGTGGTCTCCCCCGGCGCCAACGCCCGGCTCACGCCCGATGACGTGGGCGCGGCCGGAGACATGCTGGCCGCCGCGCGGGTGGTGTCGCTCCAGCTGGAAATCCCCCTGGAGACCGTGGCCGAGGCGGTCCTGACGGCCAAGCGGGCCGGCACCAAGGTGGTGCTCAACCCGTCTCCGCCCGCCCCGCTGCCCGCCGATGTGCTGGCCGCCTGCGACCTGCTGGTCGTCAACGAGCACGAGGCCAGGTTCCTGCTGCGTGACGACCCGGCGGCGGCCGAGGGCACCCCGGAGGCCTGGGCCAAGGCGCTGCTGGGCCGTGGACCGCGCTCGGTGGTGGTGACACTGGGCGCGGCGGGCGCCCTGGCCGCGCCCGGTGACGGCGGCGCCGTGCGCATCCCGAGCCAGCGGGTGCGGGCGGTGGACACCACGGGCGCGGGTGACGCCTTCACCGGTGCGCTGGCATGGCGGTTGGGAGCCGGGGACGAGTTGACGGAGGCGGTGCGGTTCGCGGTGCGTGTCGGCGCCGCGGCAGTCACGCGGCCCGGTGCGCAGGAGTCCTACCCCACGGCGGCGGAGGTGGCGGCTCTGTGAGCTGGAACCCCGGCCGACGGTAGGGGCGGGTAACTCCACGGGATGACGGGGCCGGCGGGTTTCCTCGTCCTTTTGACCGACAGCGCTCTGGCCATTCTCCCGAGGCTCTGACCTGCGGATTCTTCGTAGCGTGAGGGGTGTCGGCGCACGTCGCCCGAAATCCAGAACCGTGCAGTTGATCCGCATACGGAGATACCCATGTCCCTTCGCACCTCTCGCACCTCCCTGCGGGCCGTCGTCGCCACCGCGGCGGTGGCCGGCGCGGTCCTCGTACCGGCCGCCGGTGCCTTCGCCGCGGACTCCGCGTCACAGAAGCCCAACGACGCCTCCGCCCAGGAGGCGGGCGGCAAGCAGGACACCATCCCCGAACTGCGCAAGTACACCCTTATCGACGGCAGCACGGTGACCGTCACCGGCGGCAAGGGCGCCTACGTCGCAAAGATCACCTTTGCGGGCGGCAAGGGCACCGCCACGCTCACCACCGCCAAGCCGACCGGCACCTACAACGGCACGAAGGTCACCTTGAACGCGGACGGCACGGTCACCTCCGTCGAGGAGAAGGACCAGGGCAAGGACGCCTCCTGGGTGCGTTACTACACCCTCAAGGACGGCAGCAAGGCAAAGGTGACCAAGGACGGCAAGGGCGGCTACACCGCTGTGATCACCGCCAACGGCCAGACCGTCGGCACCCTCACCACCGCCCGCCCGAACGGCAACCACAACGGCCTGCACGTCACCTTGCACAAGGACGGCACCGTGACCTCCTGGCTGGAGGGCGGCGACGCCAAGAAGAACGACGAGACCGAGAAGAACACCGGCCACGGCGCCAGCAACGGCAAGTCGGCGCAGCAGGGCGGCGCCAAGCAGTTGCCGAAGGGCGGCGTGGCCGCGGGTGAGGAGATGAAGGCGGACACGGCCGTCAGCCCGACCATGGTCGCCGATTCGGTGGCCGCTGCCGCCGCGCTCGGCGGTGCCGGATACGTCGTCGTCCGTCGTCGGCAGAGCAACGAGGGCTGAGCCCGGCGCCGGACCGGGGACCGCGGTACCGGAGCGCCGCCGGCCACTGGCGGCGCCCCGGCCGCACACCGGTCAACTCGCCCTTTCCCGAGTGGAGTTCACCATGCCCCGTACCGCACCCGGGCGCTGCGGCTCGCTGCCCGTACCGGCCGTGCTGGCGCTGCTCACGGCCCTGTTGTTCGCGGCGTTGTCCGCCTGTTCATCCGGGTCCGGCGCGGTGTCGTCGGTGCCTTCGTCCAGCGCGGCGGGCAGCGCGCCCGCCAACGCCCCGACGCGGGTGGCCGTCCCCTCGATCGGGGTGGACAGCACACTGATGCGGCTGGGCCTGAACAAGGACCAGACGGTGGAGGTCCCACCGCCCGACAAGGGCATGACGGCCGGTTGGTACACCGGCAGCGCGGTTCCCGGTGACCAGGGCGCCGCGGTGATCATCGGCCACAACGACACCCGGTACGGGAAGGCGGTGTTCCACGACCTGAAGAAGGTCAAGAAGGGCGCGGACATCGCGGTCCGTACCGCCGACGGCGAGACCCGGCACTTCACGGTGACCAACACCGAACGCGTGGCCAAGAACGCGTTCCCCACCGACAAGGTCTACGGCCCCAACCCGAAGCCGGTGCTCCGACTGGTCACCTGTGACGGTGCGCTGGACGCCAGCGGCCACCCGGAGGACAACCTCATCGTCTACGCGGCGCTGCGCACCGGCTGATCCACAGCTGATGACCGAAGGGGTCCGGCCGAGGCCGGACCCCTTCGTGTTCCCCCCTCGCAGGCTCCCCGAAGCCCCCCTCGGGAACCTGACGACGTGTAGGACACCCCACGTAGCCGGATGGTTGCACCCGGAGACGAACATTTTCCGGCGGGGCCTAGATGCGCCGGGAAATCACGCGCGCCTACCGAACATGCTCGCGATATCGTCCGGCGACCTCCTCCAGCACCTCCGTGCCGGGGCGCTGCCACAGCTGCGGGTTGAAGACCTCGACCTCCACCGGGCCGCCGTAGCCCGCCGCGTCCACCCGCTCGCGGAAACCGCGCAGATCGACGCAGCCGTCACCGAGCTGTCCACGGCCGAGCAGGGCCCCCTCGGGCAACGGGGTGACCCAGTCGGCGAGTTGGAAGGCCGCGATGCGTCCGGAGCGTCCCGCCCGCACGAGTTGTTCGGGCACCCGCTCGTCCCACCACAGGTGGTACGTGTCCACGACCACCCCCACATGCTCCGCGGGGAAGCGCTCCGCGAGTTCCAGCGCCTGGGAGAGCGTGGAGACCACACATCGGTCGGACGCGAACATCGGGTGCAGCGGCTCGATCGCCAGCCGTACCCCGCGTTCCGCCGCGTACGGGGCGAGCCGGTCGATGGCCTCGGCGACCCGTTCCCGGGCCGCGGCAAGGTCCTTGGCGCCCGCCGGAAGGCCCCCGCTGACCAGGACCAGGGTGCTGGTGCCCAAGGTGGCCGCCTCGTCGACCGCCGCCCGGTTGTCGGCGAGCGCGGCATTCCACTCCCTCGGATCCGAGGCGGTGAGGAAGCCGCCCCGGCACAGCGAGGTGACCGTCAGGCCCGCGTCCCGCACTACTTGGGCGGCACGCTCCACGCCGAACGCCTGGACCGGGGAGCGCCAGAGCCCGACCCCGGGGATGCCCAACGCGCGGCAGCCCCGCACCAGTTGCGGAATGGACAGCTGCCGGACCGTCTGCTGGTTGATGCTCAGCCGGACGAGGTCCCCCGCATCCGCCGGGTGGTGCGCACCGACCCGATTGTCAGTGGTCACTGGGAGACTCCATGTACGGCGAGGAAGGAGGTGACACGGAAGGCCGCGAGGTCCGGATCGGGGAACAGGCCGAGGCGGTCGGCGAGTTCGTAGGCGCGCGCCAGATGCGGCAGGGAGCGGGCGCAGTGCTGTGCGCCGACCATGGTGAAGTGCGGCTGGTGGCCACTGAGCCAGGCGAGGAAGACCACGCCCGTCTTGTAGTAGCGGGTGGGGGCGCCGAACAGGTGCCGGGACAGCTCGACGGTCGGGTCGAGCAGCGACCGGAACCGTTGGGTGTCGTTCTCGTCGAGGGCACGTACGGCCTCCGCCGCGACCGGTGCCAGTGGGTCGAAGATGCCCAACAGGGCGTGGCTGATGCCGTGTTGGTCGCCCTCGATCAGTTCGGGGTAGTGGAAGTCGTCGCCGGTGTAGCAGCGCACACCGTCCGGTAGGCGGCGGCGCAGCTCGATCTCGCGGTGTGCGTCGAGGAGGGAGACCTTGACGCCGTCGACCTTGCCGGGGTGTGCAGCGATCAGCGCCAGCAGGGTCTCGGTGGCCGCGTCGAGGTCGGTGCTGCCCCAGTATCCGGTCAGCTGCGGGTCGAACATCGGGCCGAGCCAGTGCAGGATCACGGGTTCCGCGCACTGGCCCAGCAGTCGCCCATAGGTCTCCAGATAGTCCTCGGGGCCACGGGCCAGCGCGGCGAGCGCCCGGGAGGCCATCACAACCGGCTGCGCGCCGCACTCCTCGGCGGTTGCGAGTTGTTCGGTATAGGCGGCCGCCACGGCGGCCAACGAGGTGACGGGGGTGGCGAGTTGGTCGGTACCGACGCCCGCGGCGATCCGGCCGCCCATGGAGCGTGCCTCGGCGGCGGAGCGGCGGATCAGCTCGGCCGCCGCCGGCCAGTCCAGGCCCATGCCGCGCTGTGCGGTGTCCATCGCCTCGGCCACCGCCAGGCCGTGGCGCCACAGATGGCAGCGGAAGGCCAAGGTGGCGTCCCAGTCGATGGCGGCGGGCGCGTCCGCGGCGGTGCGGTAGGGGTCGGCCACGACGTGCGCGGCGGCGAAGACGGTACGGCCGCGTGGTGCGGGGCCGGGCGGATACACGGCGGACGGAGCACGTCCGGGTTCGTGCGGGCGCAACTGGCCGTGTTCGTCCGGAAGCTTGATCACAGGGACAGCTCCGGCACGTCGAGGCGGCGGCCCTCGGCGGAGGAGCGCAGGCCGAGTTCGGCGAGCTGGACGCCACGGGCGCCCGCGAGCAGGTCCCAGCGCCATGGCTCGTCAAGCACCACATGGCGCAGGAACAGTTCCCACTGCGCCTTGAAGGCGTTGTCGAACTCGCCGTTGTCCGGGACCTCCTGCCACTGCTGGCGGAACGGCTCGGTGCTGGGCAGGTCGGGGTTCCACACCGGCTTGGGGGTGGTGGCGCGGTGCTGTACCCGGCAGTTGCGCAGGCCGGCTACGGCGGAGCCGTGTTCGCCGTCGACCTGGAACTCCACGAGTTCGTCACGGTGGACGCGCACCGCCCAGGAGGAGTTGATCTGCGCGACCGCTCCGCCGGCCAGTTGGAAGACGCCGTACGCCGCGTCGTCGGCGGTCGCGGCGTACGGCTTGCCGTCCTCGTCCCAGCGCTGCGGCAGGTGGGTCGCGGTCAGTGCCTGAACGGTGGTGACACGGCCGAAGAGTTCATGCAGCACGTACTCCCAGTGCGGAAACATGTCCATGGTGATTCCGCCGCCGTCCTCGGCGCGGTAGTTCCAGGACGGGCGCTGGGCGGGCTGCCAGTCGCCCTCGAACACCCAGTAGCCGAACTCGCCGCGCACCGACAGGATCCGGCCGAAGAAGCCCCCGTCGACCAGCCGCTTGAGCTTGCGCAGTCCGGGCAGGAAGAGTTTGTCCTGGACGACCCCGGTCCTGACTCCGGCGTCTTGTGCCAACCGGGCGATGTCCAGGGCGCCTTGGAGGCTGGCGGCGGTCGGCTTCTCGCAGTACAGGTGCTTGCCGGCGGCGATGGCCCGGCGCAGTGCGGTGGCGCGGGCGGCGGTGACCTGGGCGTCGAAGTAGATCTCGATCGACGGGTCGGCGAGCACCGTGTCCAGGTCCGTGGTCCAGTGCTCCAGCCCGTGCCGGTCGGCGATGGCCCGCAGCGCGTGCGCACGGCGGCCGACCAGGACGGGTTCCGGCCACAGTATGGTGCCGCCTTCGAGTTCCAGACCGCCCTGTTCACGGATCGCCAGGACGGAGCGGACGAGATGCTGGCGGTAGCCCATGCGTCCGGTGACACCGTTCATGGCGATCCGCACTGTCCTGCGCGTCACGGGGAAAGTCCTCTCCAGCAGGAGCCCACACATAGCAAGCGCTTACTGCGCGCCGAACCTACCGTTCCGCCTCAACCCCCTTCAAGGGGCCGGGCCGTGCGCCGTCGCGGGCGGTGAGACCATGGCGCCGAAGGGCGGCATGCCCTCCCGAGGCGCAGGTGGAGGCGGAACGTCGATGACCGTGACCTTGGCCGATGTGGCGGCGCGGGCGGGGGTCTCCTCAGCCACGGTCTCCCGTGTACTCAACGGCAACTATCCCGTGGCGGGTAGTACCCGCGCCCGGGTGCTGCGTGCCGTCGAGGAGTTGGAGTACGTGGTCAACGGACAGGCCAGGGGGCTTGCCGCGGCCACCTCCGACCTGGTCGGAGTGCTGGTCAACGACATCGCGGACCCGTTCTTCGGCATCATGGCGGGCGCCGCGCAGGCCGAGATAGCGCACGGGTCGCGGGGCGGCACGGGCACGTGCGGCGGCAAGCTCGCCGTCGTCTGCAACACCGGGGGCTGCCCGGAGGCCGAACTGACCTATCTGACGCTGCTGCAGCGGCAGCGGGCGGCCGGAGTGATCGTCACCGGCGGCGCCGCGGAGGGCACCGAGCACACCCAGGCCGTCACCGCCAAGCTCGCCCGGCTGGCGTCCGACGGCACCCGGGTCGTGCTGTGCGGGCGGCCGCCGCTGCCGCTGGACGGTGACGCCGCCACCCTGGCCTTCGACAACCGGGGCGGCGCGCGTCGGCTCACCGGGCATCTGCTCGAACTCGGCCATCGTCACATCGGCTACATCACCGGCCCGGAGAACCGCAGCACCACCCGGCACCGGCTGGAGGGCCACCGCGCCGCGCTGGCCGACCACGGCCTGGCCGCCGACGCGGAGCGGCTCACGGTGGGCGGCGACTTCGGCCGTGCCGCCGGTTACCGCGGGGCGCGCGAACTCCTGGACACCGTACCGGAGTTGACGGCCATCGTCGCGGCCAACGACACCGCGGCGCTCGGGGTCTGCGCGGCACTGCGCGAACGGGGTCTGCGCGTCCCGCGGGACGTGTCCGTCGCGGGCTTCGACGATCTGCCGTTCAGCGTTGACGCGGCGCCCGCCCTGACCACCGTGCGGCTCCCCCTGCACGAGGCGGGGGCACGGGCCGGGCGACTGGTGATGGGCCGCGAGAGCGCGCCGCCCGGCGGTGTCTCGATGGTGACCGCGCGACTTGTCACCCGCGCGTCCACGGCCCCGCCGCCCACGTCCTGAACGGCTGGTGAACCGGCGGCTCGACGTGCCCGTACCCGGTGATGTTCCGCGGAGCGGAACCTAACCTTGTCGGTGACAAGGATTACGCGAGCATTGAGTCCCGCCGAGGGGAGCCGCATGAGCGACACCGCGCAACTTGCCCCGACGATAGAAGCGGTACGCGCCTTCAACCGCTTCTACACCAGTCTGATCGGCGCGCTCGACTACGAGGGCCGCCTGGGCACGCCGTACTCGCTTACCGAGGCGCGGGTGCTGTACGAGCTGAACCACGCGGCCGACCTGCCGGTGCCCCGGCTGCGGCACACCGTACGGGCGGAGGCGGCGCATCTGAGCCGGGTGCTCACCCGGTTGGAGAAGGCCGGACTGATCACGCGGGCGCCGCTCGCCGCGGACCTCAGGGTGCAGGTGGCCCGGCTGACCGACAACGGGCGCACCGCGGCGGCGCTGCTGGAGGAGCGGTCGCAGCAGGCGGTGACCGACCTGGTCGGCCGGTTGGGCGACAGCCAGCGGCACCGGCTGGGCGAGGCGTTGCGCGCCGTGACGGACATCCTCACGCACCCTCGGCTGGGCGTCATCGCGCTGCGCCGCCCCGCGCCGGGTGACCTGGGCTGGGTGGTCCAGCGTAACGCGGCTGTCTACGCCGAGGAGTTCGGCTGGAACGGGGAGTACGAGGCGCTGGTGGCCCGGATCGTCGCGGACTTCGCGGCGGAGCACGATCCGTCACGGGAGGCCGCGTGGATCGCCCAGTTCGAGGGCGAGCCGGTCGGGTGCGTCTTCTGCGTCCAGGACAGCGCGCCACAGACCGCCCGGTTGCGGCTGCTGCTGGTCGAGCCGAGCGCACGCGGACACGGCATCGGTGATCGACTGGTGCGCGAGTGTGTGGAGTTCGCGCGGAAGGCCGGATACCGGGAGCTGGTGCTGTGGACCAACGACGTACTGCACGCGGCGCGGAAGATCTACCAGCGGGCGGGGTTCGAACTCGTCGCCGAGAAGCCGCACCGCAGCTTCGGCCAGGACCTGGTCGGCGAGGACTGGCGGCTGGTGCTCTGACGCGCGTCCGTGACACGGCCGTGACCGCGCACTAGGGTCCGACCGGTGAAGATCGCATTCTCGACCCTCGGTGTGCCAGGGATGCCGGTGGCCCAGGTGGCCCAGCTCGCCGCCGACCACCGCTTCCACGGCGTGGAACTGCGCGCGCACCCCACCGAGGAGCCGGTGCACACCGGGCTCGCCCCCCGCCAACGCTCGGAAGTCAGACAGGAGTTCATCGACGCCGGGGTGGAGGTGCTGGGCATCGGCTCCTATGTGAAGGTGGCGGCGCCGGGCGAGGACGAGCCGGTGCTGACCGAGCTGCGGGACCATGTGGCGCTCGCCGCCGACCTCGGCGCACCGTACGTGCGGGTCTTCCCCGGCGCGGGCGAGTCCGCCCCGGCCGGCGCCGACGCCGTCGCGGCCCGGCGGCTGGCGGCCGTAGCCGCGTACGCGCTGGACCGGCAGGTGCGGATCCTGGTGGAGACGCATGACTCGCACCGCACCGCGGCCGATGTGGGGCGGATCCTGGGGCTGGTCGGTCACCGTGCGGTGGGTGCGCTGTGGGACGTGATGCACACCTGGCTGGGCGGCGAGCAGCCCTCCGCCTCCTATCCGGCGCTCGCGCCGCATCTGGGGTACGTCCAGGTCAAGGACATCGCCTCGGCCGGGGATCAGACACCGCTGCCACTCGGCCAGGGAGTCCTGCCGTTGACCGAGTGCGTGGAGGTGCTCAGCCGGGAGGGCTGGGACGGCTGGCTGTGCTGGGAGTACGAGAAGCGCTGGTTCCCGGCGGTGCCGGAGCTGCCGGGGCTGCTCGACGGGGCTCGACACCATCTGTGGCGGCTGCTGAACGAGTCGGCCTGACCGGGGCGTTGGCGAAGTAGCCGCTTCCGGGTTTGGGAGCTCGTGCCCCGCAAAGAGCCTGCTTCGCGTCAGCCCGACGGCAGTGACCCCGTACACGTTCGGGTGTGGATCACCATGCTGATACCACGTCAGCAAAGGAGTCGATGCGACGATATCTGGGAAGTCGTGCGAGTGGGGGTAACCATGCGGAATTCACCGCACCGGATCAGCCGTTACGGCCCGGTGCTACCGCTCGCGCTGCTGCTGGCCGGGTGTGCGCCCAGCCAGGGATTCACCGGCGCCAATGCGTACACCCCGCCGTCCGGCAGCCCCGCCAGCTCACCGAGCGCCGCGGTCTTCCTGGCCGTCGGGACCTGTGCGGCGCACGACCGGGTCGGCACCGGGGGCTCCTTCCACCAGGTCTCCTGCGGTGACCCGGCAGCGGTGGCGAAGGTGACCGTGCGCAGGGCCACGGGCTCCGCGGCGAACCCGGACTGTCCCGACACCACCGACTTCGTCCTCAGCGTCAGCGGCACCAGCGCCGCCCAGGCCTCGGCCTCCCCCGACGCACAGGGCTACGCCTGTCTGCGCGACCTGCGCCCGCCGCACCCGGGCGACCCCGGAATGGGCGGCGGCCCGAACACGATCGTCGGCGACTGCGTGTACACCGAGGGGCCCGACGAGGCCGAGGAGACCGCCTGTAGCGGCACGGGCAAGCATCCGCCCGGGTACAAGGTGATCGCCATCGTCAGCGCCCGCGCGGACTGCCCGCCTGCCACCTCGCTGTACGTGGGTGTACAGCACCACAAGGTGGGCTGCGCGCGGAAGTTGTGAGCCCCAGCGCGCGACCCCCGTTACACCACCGCGTGTTCGTCGGTGCCCGCGAAGGTGCGCCACAGCTGTGCGTACGTGCCGTCCTGGGCGAGCAGTTCGGCATGGGTGCCGTCCTCGACCACCCGGCCGTGGTCCAGCACCACCACCCGGTCGGCACGCGCGGCGGTGGTGAGCCGGTGGGCCACCACCAGCGTGGTGCGCCGCACCGCCAGTCGGTCGGCGGCGGCGTTGACCAGTGCCTCGGTGGCCAGGTCGAGGGCGGCGGTCGCCTCGTCGAGCAACAGCACGTCGGGGTCGACGAGTTCGGCCCGCGCCAGCGCCAGTAGTTGCCGCTGGCCGGCCGAGAGGTTGCGACCGCGTTCGCCCACCCGGTGCAGATAGCCGTCCGTGAACCCGGCGATCATGTCGTGCGCACCGACGGCCCGTGCCGCCGCCTCCACTTCGGCGTCACTCGCGTCCGGCCGCCCATAGGCGATGGCGTCCCGTACCGTTCCGGCGAACAGGTACGGTTCCTGGGGAACCACGCCCAACCGCCGCCGGTACCCGGTCAGGTCGAGTTCGCGCAGATCGGTGCCGTCCACCCGTACCGTGCCGCTGGTCGGGTCGTAGAACCGGGCGACGAGTTTGACCAGTGTCGACTTTCCCGCGCCCGTCTCGCCGACGAAGGCCACGGTCTGACCGGCCGGAATCCGCAACTCCACACCGGACAGGGCCGGTTCCGCGTCGCCATAGGCGAAGTGCACCTCCTCGAAGGCCACTTCACCGCGCAGCCCGTCCTCGGGCACCGGACGCGGACGCTCCGCGAGCGGTGTCGCGGTCGGCTCCCGCAGCAGCTCGCGGATCCGCCCCAGCGACACCGACGCCTGCTGGTAGCCGTCGAAGACCTGTGACAGCTGCTGGACGGGCGAGAAGAACAGGTCGATATAGAGCAGGTAGGCGACCAGCGCACCGGCGGTCAGCGTGTGGTCGTCGACCCGGGAGGCGCCGACGATCAGCACCAGAGCGGCGGCCACGCTGGACAGCAGCTGCACGAACGGGAAGTAGACGGAGATGTACCACTGACCGCGCACCCGCGCCTGCCGGTACTCCGCGCTGCGTTCGGCGAACCGCCGGGCGCCCGCCCGCTCGCCGCGGAACGCCTGCACGATCCGCAGCCCGGCCACATGCTCTTGTAGGTCGGCGTTGACGACGGCCACCTTGTCGCGGGCGAGGCCGTACGCCTTCACCGACTTGCGGCGGAACACGATCGTCGCCGCGATCAGCGGGGGCAGCGTGGCGAAGACCACGAGCGCCAGTTGCACGTCGAGGGCGAGCAGGGCGACGAGTATGCCGAAGAAGGTCAGCAGGCTGACGACCGCGGTGACCAGGCCGGTCTGCAGGAAGGTCGAGAGGGCGTCGACGTCGGTGGTCATCCGGGTCATCACGCGACCGGTCAACTCGCGTTCGTAGTAGTCGAGTCCGAGCCGCTGCAGATGGGCGAAGATCTTGATCCGCAGCGAGTACAGGACACGTTCGCCGGTACGGCCGGTCAGCTGCGTCTCGCCGATCTGCGCCGCCCACTGCGCCAGGACGATGACGAGGGCGAGGCCGGAGGCGGCCCATACGGCGCCCAGCGCGAGCCGCTCCACACCCTGGTCGATGCCGTGCCTGATCAGGATGGGCAGCAGCAGCCCGGCCAGCGCGTCGAGGGCGACCAGCGCCAGGCTGGCCAGCAGCGGTATTCGGAAGCCACGCAGCAGGGCGCGCAGCCCGAAGGCGTGATCGGCCTGACGGGCCCGCTGCTCGTCGATGTCGGGGGTGTCGTTGGCGGGCGGCAACGCCGCGACCCGCTCCAGGAGTTCGGGAGTGGCGGGCATTCCGGCGAGCGCGCCCGCCATGCCGGGTCCCGCGGCCACCGCGGTGGGCTGGGTGCCTCCCGCCGGGTTCTGGTCGTCCTTGGGCCTGCGCCACAGCTCCGGGGTGATGCCGTCCACCACGTGCCGTACGGCGCGGCGGGCGCCGTCGGCGAGCGCCGCCTGGGTGGGCGCCAGGCCGGTGGCCGCCTGGGCGGGCGCCAGGCCGGTGGCCGCCTGGGCGGGCGCCAGGCCGGTGGCCGCCGCCTCACCGTCGGTGAAACCCGACCGGCCGTCCATCGCCTCCGGCGCCCCGGACGCCCCCGCGGGGTCGGGCGTGCGGACGTCGGCCGCCAGTTCGTCGGGGTCGGTCAGCAGCCTGCGGTACAGCGCACAGCGCTCCTGGAGCTCCTCATGCGTGCCCACGTCGACCAGCCGGCCGTGGTCCAGCACCGCGATGCGGTCGGCCAGCCCCAGGGTGGAGCGCCGGTGGGCGATCAGCAGCGTGGTGCGGCCGCGCATCACCTCGTGCAGGGCGTCGTGGATCTCCGCCTCCACGCGGGCGTCCACGGCCGACGTGGCGTCGTCCAGCAGCAGCAGCCGCGGATCGGTTACCACCGCGCGGGCCAGGGCGACGCGCTGGCGCTGGCCGCCGGAGAGGGTCAGCCCCTGCTCGCCGACCACGGTGTCGTAGCCGTCCGGCAGTGCGGAGATGAACTCGTGCGCCTGGGCGGCACGGGTCGCGGCGAGCAACTGCTCCTCGGTGGCGTCCGGGTGGCCGTAGAGGATGTTGGCGCGGATCGAGTCGGAGAACAGGAAGCTGTCCTCCGGTACCAGGCCGATGGCCGCGCGCAGCGAGTCGAAGGTCAGCTCCCGCACATCGGTGCCGCCCACCCGTACCGCGCCGCCGGTCACGTCGTAGAAGCGCGGCAACAGCAGCGAGACGGTGGACTTGCCGGATCCGGACGCGCCGACCACGGCGACCGTCTCACCGGGCTCGATGCGCAGCGAGAAGTCCTTCAGCACCGGCCGCTCCGGATCGTAGCCGAAGGTCACGTTGTCGAACTCGACACTGGCGTCCGCGTCGGCGGGAAGTGCGTGCGCGCCCGGCGCCTCCTTGATGCGCGGTTCTGTGTCGATCAGCTGGTAAACCCGTTCCACGCCCGCGCGGGCCTGCTGGCCGACGGTGAGCATGACGGTCAGCATCCGTACCGGGCCGGTGAGTTGGGCGAGGTAGGTGGAGAAGGCGACGAACGTGCCCAAGCTGATCTGGTGGTTGACCGCCATCCAGCCGCCCAGCGCGAGCATCGCGACCTGCCCCAGCGCGGGCACCGCCTGGAGCGCCGGGGTGTAGCGGGCGTTGAGCCGTACGGTGCGCAGCCGGGCGGCGAACAGCGCGCGGCTGACGCCGCGCAGCTTCCGCTCCTCCTGCTCCTCCTGTCCGAAGCCCTTGACCACGCGGACGCCGGTGACCGCCCCGTCGACGACGCCCGCCACCGCGGCGGCCTGCCCCTGCGCGTACCAGGTGGCGGGGAACAGCCGGGTACGGCTGCGGTCGGCGAGGAACCACAGCGCCGGGGCGACGGCGAGCGCGATGACAGTCAGCAGCGGGGACAGCACCGCCATCACGACCAGGGACATCACGAACAACAGCACGTTGCCGATCATCATCGGCAACATGAACAGCATCCCCTGTATCAACTGCAGGTCGCTGGTGGCCCGTCCGACGACCTGCCCGGTGTCCAGTTCGTCCTGCCGGGCCCCGTCCAGCCGGGAGAGCGTCCGGAACATGGCGGTCCGCAGGTCGTGCTGGACGTCCAGGGCGAGCCGTCCACCGTAGAACCGGCGCATGAAGGTGAAGACGTAGACCGCGACCGCGGACAGCACCATCAGGCCCGCCCACGGCCCCATGGAGCGCGTGTGCCGGACGATCACGTCGTCGATGATCAGCCGGGGCAGCAGCGGAACCAGCGCCATGACGGCCATTCCGGCGAGCGACGCCCCCAGCGCCAGCAGAACGTTGCGCCTGTACCGCCAGCAATCGGCGGATATCCGCCGCAACCAACCCCGCTCACCGCGCCGCCTCGCCGCCACCCGGAACCTCCGTAGTCCGCTTCGCCACCGGTCACTGCAAACGTCGTGGCGTGCGGATTTCATCCTGCGGCAACAAACGGGGACGCGACACCGGGCGAAGGATCGAGGGCGGGTCGGACCAGGGACGTGCCACTCACGCCTAGGGCTGGGAGTCAACCTCACCGAGCCAGACCCGGCGGCCCAACTCGTCAAGCTCGTCCCTGCGCTCTTCGCACTCGGGGAGCGCCCGGCGCAACAGGCGCCAGTAGTCACGTCCATGCCCCGCGAGCACGATGTGGGCCAGCTCATGTGCGATCACATAGTCGACCAGGTGTGGGGGCAGCTGGAACACCGCCCAGTTCAGTGCCACAAGCCCGGGACGGCCGTCACCGGGGGTGTACGAGCCCCAGCGCAGCCCCATCTCCCGCACCTCCACCCGCGGCTTCGCGACATCAAGGCGTGCCGCCCACGGCTGAAGCCTGCCGAGCGCCCAGGACCGCCCGACACGCCGATACCAGCCGATGATCTCCAGGCGCCCCCGTCGAGGGTCGGCAGCCGCCGTCGAGTCCATGGTCAACCTGCCGGACACCAGCCGTACGGGCTCGCCGGGCGCGTCCACCAGCGCCAGCCGGTGGCTCCTTCCCAGGTAGCGGAAGATCTCACCGTCCACGAGTCGCCGGGCCGGGTGCAGCGGACGCAGCCGCTCCCGTAGCGCGAGCTTGCCTTCGATCCAGTGGCGGTGGTCGTGTACGAACCCCTCAGCGCGCTTGGTGGTGCAGCCAGCCGGAGCGTGCAGAGTGACTGAACCGTCCCGCTCCACGGTCAGCCCGAGCCTGCCTCGCCGGGCGCTGACGCGCACGTTCAGCGTCTGCCCGGCCGAGCGCAGGAACTGGCCGTCCACCAGACGGCGGGCGTAGACAGCGGACGATTCGGGCGCGGGAGACACGCCAACTATTGTGCCCGTCCCCGGCGGGTGAACCAGGACCGGTTGTCCTCCGCGAAGCCAGCCAGGAACTGTGACAGTTCCTGTAGCGGTGCGAAGTCCGCTTCCTTCGGCATCAGCCCGTCGTTGATCAGCTGATAGAAGATCTCTGCCGCAAGAGAGTGGACGTTCTCGCTCCGTCCCAGGTACGTCACCCTGCCGACCGTCTGGGTGATGACGTCGCACACTCCGACCGACAGCCGTCGCAGCAGCTCGGGATCAGGCGCGTCAAAGGCCGGGTGACCGCTCAGCCGGTCCTCAAGCTGGTTGTGCACCCGCTGCTCCATGACACTGAGACCTGCCAGACGTGGATCGTCCGCTTCTTCCCTGCGGGCTTCCTCGATGAGCTCTTGCAGCCGCTCGCACTGCTCCTCGAAGCGGCCGTGCAACTCGCGCAGTACGTCCTCCAGGGCCTTCGACAGTGAGGTGTACTTCGCGGGGTCCTCTCGCTTGACCCGCTCCTCCAGGTGGAAGCGGAGCGCGTGCCTCATCTCAGCCGCCGCCACGCGCGGCTCGGGAATGGCGCGTACGGCATCATCGAAAGCCTCGGAAGTGATCGAGACCGGTGGAATGACCTGCTCAATCTCGGGCATCTCCAGGTGCTCGGCGATCATCGCCCGCACCTTGCGGCCGTACCCGCGAAGCGTGAAGGTGCCGCCAGGCGCGTCCCGGTAGTGGCGGCGGAGGCGCTTTTGCAACAGCGCCCAGCGGCGGGCCGCGGGAATGTGAACCAGCGCGGCCTCGTGCGGCAGCACCCGCTCCACGGATCGCAGGAACTCGCCCAGCAACTCGTCGAAGGCGTAGCGGTCGCCCTCGTCGTGGAACGCGAACAGTGCCTCGGCGATCTCGCTGGGCCGGCCGGTGTCGCCGATGCCAAGGCGCGCCAGGAACGTCTCGACTTCCTCGGCCGCCCGCTTCATCTCGGGCACGTCGGATCTGACGTTGGGCACACTGCTGACCACGGGCGCGTCGTCCCGGTACCCGGCAAGAGTCTCGGCGAGGTTCTCGAACACCCCGTGGTAGTCGACCACGTAGCCGCCGCTCTTGGCGGGCGCTGGACGGTTGACGCGGGCGACCGCCTGGAGCAGTTCGGCGTCACGGATCGGGCGGTCCAGGTACAGCACCTGCTCGATCGGCGCGTCGAAGCCGGTCAGGAGCATCGACTTGACGATGAGGAACACGATGACGGGCTCCTCGCCCTCACCACCGCGGTTGACGGCACCGACCTGCCCCATGGGCGGGCTGCTCCACGGAAGCCCGGTGGGCCGGGATGGCGAAGCCGTGGTCACGGGGGCCGAACTTCCGGCCGCCGCCCAGGGGTTGTCCGGCGGCAACTGCGGGATGTCCTCCAGAAACCGCTCGATGTGCTTCGCCTGCCGTGCCTGGTCGGTCCACTCCAGCCAGCGCATCTCCTTCTTCTCCGCACCGGCCGAGATCACAGGTACGAAGTCGATCCGGCGCAGCACGTGCCGGTACTGCCAGGCCCGTAGCAGCAGCAGTTCGTCACGGTCCAGCTTCTCCGGGGCTCGCCCCCTCAGTGAATCCGGGTCGAATCCTTCGACACGCTGCAGCAGTTCGTCCCGAGCGTCCCGCAGTGCGTACCGGTAGCGCACGGCGGCCTCCCGGCTGACCGCCGCGACCTGGGCCTTGAAGCCGCCGGTGAGCACGGTCGTCACCCAGTGCTCCAGCATGTCGGCGGCCTTGGCCCGGATCATCGGTACGGACTCGGCGACATCCCGCTCAGTGGGCCTGCTCCACCGTCGGGCGAGCGCCGCCTGCTCCTGCGGGCTGCGGCGCCTGACCAGGTCGTCGAACTTGCGGTCCAGAGCGGCGCCTTCGCGTACCGCGCCCTCACCGGTACGGCCCTCGTACCGCACCCGGACGACGACGCCGTCCCGCTCCGCCTCGTCCATCCGGTACTCGTCCAGGAACCGCCCGCTCGGCTCGATACCGAAGATCCGCCCGGTGTCCTCCAGCCTGCCGCGCATGATCGGTGTACCGGTGAAACCGATACGCGCGGCGTTCGGTACGGCCTCGCGCAGGCAGGCGTGAAGTACGGAGGTGTGCGAGCGGTGTGCCTCGTCGATCAGGACGAGGATCCGGGTCGACTCGTTGCACCGCGGGAAGGTGGGCCGCGCGACGGCCTCAGGCCGCTCCTCCCCGGCCCGCAACTCCGACGCGAGATCACGGTCGTCGCCGTCCTCGTTCGCGTCCCTGGCGAAGGAGAAGCGCCCACCGCCGCCGTACTTCTGGATCATCGCGAAGACGACGCGACGGCCGCCGCCCCGCAGCAGCCCTTCGACCTGGGACTGTGTCTCCCCGATCTGCACCTCGCTGCCGCTGATCCTTACGGCGGCGGAGAGTTGGTCCTGCAACTGGGTGCGGTCCGTGACCACGACGATCGTGAACAGATTGAGCGCCGGGTCCTTGTGCATGTGCAGCCGTCGGGCGAGGAACGCCATGGTGAGGCTCTTGCCCGAGCCCTGCGTGTGCCAGATGACACCGCCGCGATCGTCCGTGTCGGGCCCTGGGTCGAGCCGGGTCCGGCCGGTGCGCAGCTTGCACAGGGCCTTCTCAACGGCGCGGAACTGCTGGTGTCGGCAGACCGTCTTGACCTCGCCGCCGTCCTTGAGCGGAAGCGCGAGGACGTAGTGGCGGACGATGTTGAGCAGGTTCGCCGGGCGCAGTACGACGCCGATCAGCTTCTGCTGCTCGGTCAGGGGTGGCGGGGCCTCGCCGTCAGGGGTGGGGCCGAGGAGTTTCGCCTGCCTCAACTCGTGGCGCAGCGTGCCCTCTTGCTCAGGCTCGATGCTGCGCCATGCGGCGAAGTGCTCCTCACTGGAGGAGATGGTGCCCAGGTGCGCGGTCTCCCCGGTGGCGGCGATGAGAAGTTGGACCGTCCTGAACAGGTCGGGGACACCGCAGGGGACATCCCGGGTGTCGCGCTCGTCGTAGTCGAGCGGTTCGCCGGTGTACGCGCGCAGATCCCGGATCGCCAGCCCGAGCGGGTCACTGCCGTGCGGGCTCTTGCACTCCACGACGGCGAGCGGAATGCCGTTGACGAACAGGACAAGGTCGAGGACGGACCTCTCCCCGCCCCGAGTGCGCACTTCCAGTTGGTCCACGACGAGGAAGTCATTGCGTTCGGTGATCAGCTCGGGCTCGTCATCGATCCGCCAGTCGATGTACTGGACGTGCGTCTCGTCATCGCCGTGGAGCGTCGGATGACCGGGGATCTGCGCGCCGTGCAGCAGCGTGTCGGTGGAAGCGAGATTGGCGCCGAGCAGTCCGCGCTCACCGGTGGAGACCGCGCCCAGTTGGCCGATGGCGCGGGCCGCGTTGGAGTCCGTCATCCAGGGCGAACCGTTGTGGAGGTTAACGCGCTTGAGGGCCTCGGTGAGCCGTTGGGTGAGTAATACGTCCTCGTACTCGCGCCGCTCCTGCTTCAGATCGGGCCCGTGGACGTGGGTCCAGCCCATCGCCTTCAGCTGCTCGACGAACGGCCGCTCCACCTCTTCCCGCTCGACCGCAACCACCATCGCCCGCGCCCCTCCGACCGATCCATCAGTCGGTCCATTGTGCGCGAGGGGGTACGGGACGCACACCCGGGGTCACGAAGTGGCCTGGGGCGCCTGCCTCATCGGGACAGGCGCCGCAGCGCCGCCGCTGTCTGCGCCTGGTCCTCCTGGCGCTCGGCCCGGCAACGGCGGCACTCGCACGGTGGGAACGCGAACGGGTTGAACTCCTGCGGCCTGTCCCCGACCCTCACTTCGGACGACGACACGTCAGTGACGAGGCCGCCGTGCGGATCGATGCGGTACACCCGCAACGTCATCCGGGGCGGTCCCTCGTGGTCGTCGTGGCCCTCGTGTCCGGAAACGCTCATCCGTGGTCCCGGATCCACGCCGCCAGCCGGTGGGCCTCCTTCGCCGACAGGCTGCCGAGCCGTACCTGCGGGACTCCGGTGAGGGGGAACTCGCCGTTTAGTGACGGCAGAACGAAGCCCACGAGCCTCAACGCGTCGGCCAGGTCCTCGGCCGCACGTTTGCCGATGCGAAGCGCGTCGTGGGGGGTGCTGTACATATGTGCGCCTTCCGTTGTCTCGGTCGCTGCGTGAGCGAGTTATGACTTTGTGTATCCAAAGGCTGACCGATCGGCGCTACGCTCGGCAGGGGCCGAGTAGTGACACAGCACTTGTCAAGGGGAGGGTCTGCGTAACTGTGGCCACTGAGCTGGAGGTTGACCTGGACTCGGCATCCTCGATGCTCACGTTCTACGGAGCGGAGCAGCGGCGGATCCGGACCGAGGCGAAGATGTCGCAGGCGCGGCTGGCGAAGCTGGTCTTCTGCACTCCGTCGCTCCTGTGCAAGATCGAGGCGGCGCAGAGGGTACCGAGCGAGGAACTGGCAGTGGCCACGGATGCGGCCCTGAACACGGGCGGCCACTTCGCACGCCTGTGGCCGCTGGTGATCAAGTACGCGTATCCGGCGTGGTTCCGACCGTTCGTGGAACTGGAGGAACAGGCGACGGCCATTCGGTCGTTCGAAAACCGGGTGGTGCCGGGCCTGCTTCAGACAGAGGAGTACGCGAGGGCGCTCTTCGCAGGAGGACGACCCGACAAGGTCGAGGAGTTGGTCGCGGCACGGCTAAACCGGCAGCGCGTCCTCACCGGGGACGCTCCGCCGCGCCTGTGGGCGATCATGGATGAAAACGCGCTCCGCGCGAACTTCGGCGGCCCGTCCGTCATGCACGCACAACTCGCGCGGCTGCTCCAGGCCTCGGAAATCCCCCGAATCGTTGTACAGGTGGTGCCTGCCAACGTACGTACTCACGCCGCCTACCACCCCTTCGCATGCCTATCGTTCACTGAAGGGTCGGACGTACTCTATGTTGACGGCTTCTGCCAAGGCGAACTCCGTGGCGAGCCCGCGACGTTGGCGACAGCTCACCACACCTATGATCTGTTGCGGGCCATCGCCTTGTCGCCCGACTCATCGATTGACCTCATCGTCAAAATCATGAAGGACCTGAAGTGATAACCAGCGAATCCAGCCCGCGGGGTGCCGCTTGGCGCAAGAGCAGTTACAGCTCCAACAACGGCGGCAACTGCGTAGAGGTCGCCGACGGGTTCCCCGGCGTGGTCCCCCTTCGCGACAGCAAGGACCCCGAAGGCCACACCCTACTCTTCTCCGCCGAGGCATGGACCGCCTTCATACGCGACGTGAAGGCTGGCCGCTACTCCTGACCAGAACTGATGACCTGTTCAGGCGAATCCGTTGATCCGTACACGTGCCGTCAACAGATCATCCGCAAGCCCTCGCTTGAGCTTTCGCAGTTTGAGGAGTTCCTCGGCGCCAGCAGAGCACTGAGAGTCAACGGCATCGAGCCGCCGAAGGAACTCCCGTTGCTCAGCCACATCAGCCACCGGAAAAGGACAACTCAGAACATCGCTTCGGTTGATGCTTGCTTGAGACACCGCGCTCTTGGCGCGGCGCAGAAAATGCGCCTTCACGGTCGCAGTGCCCAACCACGCCTCAGTAAATCCGGGCAGAGCTCTTTCTGGATTGAGCGTACATCGCATGACGTTCGACTCGAATACAGTTGGCTCGTTAAGCCTCGCAACCGCAGTGGACTTACCCACCAATTCAGGTGTGTTCACTCGGTTGATAAGGATGTCTCCCGACTGGATCCCATACTGACGGATTTCCCGCCCAGTCGCTGCGATTCGCAACAGGCCGCGAGTCAAGTCGGAGGGGCCTCCCTCAAAACTGTTGATGCGCACGATGGGTGTCCCCTCGGCGCCGTAGGCGGATCCAGGCTTATACAAGCCGTTCTTTGGCCCCGACGCCAGAACCTGGCCGAGTTCGGTCACTTCAAAGGCGGAAAGCTCTTCCAGGACTCCTGCACGTAGAGTTCTCAGCTTCTGCATCGAAGCTTCGATAGATCGCTCAGTCTCGGCCACGGCGTCGAGCACCTCGACGATTCGCCGTTGCTCAGGCATGGGCGGGGCAAACACACGCAGACACTTCAACCGAGACCAGGAAGTTCGCGGCATTTTAGTCCCCTCCGCAGTGCGGACCGCTTCGGCGACAACCCGCTCGGAGCGTAGGACCCATCCCGCGTAAGCCGGTTCGATACCTTCCCTGGCGCGGAGGACCATGATGTCCGTCGAGCAGTAGCCGTCGCGATCTGAGAGTACGCACTTTCTCAGGTTTGGGCGCAGCTTGCCGAAGAGTACGTCCCCCGGACGAAAAACACCGTTAGCGCTCACCGAGTCTTCGGGACTTCCCATTTCCGTCAGTGTCGAGCACCCTGGTTCAAGATGTTCCAGACCAACGTACGGCAAATCCCCATTCTTGCTGGCACTTACTACCTGCCGCGACTGAACCACGAGTTCATCCAAGGGGCGATATAGATCACGCATAGCCAAGCTCCCTCATGAACATGTCGAAGCGCTCAGCAGCCTCAGTCCGCCGCGCCTCAATGTCCCGCAGCGACACCGCGTACTTGTCGTCCCACACCCGCACCGCCGCGATCAACTCCCGCCGCCGCCGGGCGATATGCCCCTCCAGCTTGGCTGCCAGGTCATCCTTCAGCACCCCGAGTACGACCCGACGCTCCGCCTGCGCGTCGAGCGCCTCCCGGGCCCGGAACAAGCGCGGTGGCTCCTCGCCCAGTGTCGGCTGGCCTGCGGGAGGCCACGGATACCAGAAGTCCGCTTCCAACTGCTTGACGAGCGCGTTCGCCTTCGTGCGCTGCTTCTTCAGTTGGTCCAACTCGTCTTCGGTAAGCGCGGGTTCCGCTGATTCGGTCTCGGACTCGCCCTCGCCGTCAGCCTCGCCGCCTTCGGCGGCCTCTGCGGCCTCTGCGGCCTGCGCCGCCTTCCACTTCGCGTCCAGGTCCGCCTTGCGGGCGTCCGCCGCCGCGAGTTCCGCCAGGAACTCGGGGACGATCGCCGCGACCACCTTGTGGTCGTACGCCTGCCGCCGCTCGGCGCCCGAGCGCTTGCGCTCCTTGCCCGTACGCGGATCCGGCTCGGGTGCCAGCGCCGTCTGGACCGTTTCGACCCAGCCGTCGACCACACCGCCGAAGCCGTTCCCCGCCAGTGCCATCAGCTCGTACTTGGCCGCCTGCCACCAACCGGCAATCGCGCCGGACAGCGCGTAACGGTCGAGCAGGCCGATCCGGCCCAGTTCCGAGCCGAACGACTCCAGCAAATCAGCCCGCACCCGGACCAGTTGACCGCGCCGCTCCGAGGTGGTGCGGTCGTCGCCCTCCACCGGGGCAAGCGCTGCGATCGTTTCTGCCTCCTGCGACCACCACCGCTCGAAGGCATCGCGCAGCGCGGCCTCACGCGGCTCGGCCAGTTCGGCAAGGCGCGCGGCGTCAGCCCGCTCGGGCTCCATCGGAAACTGGAGGTAGTCCGAACCATCATCGGCGAAGAGCTCACCGATGCCGATCCCGTAGGAGTCCAGTAGCTCCTTCTTCGCCTCGACCTCGGCGCGCGGAACCCCGCCCTCCAGATGCGCCCGCACATCCTGCGGCTCAGGCGGCGGAGTGTTGTCCACGTACCGGCGGATGTTGAGGTTCCAGTCGTTCTCCTCCAGTTCCTCGCGGGTGACCATCCGTGCGAAGTCCGCGTCGGGGAACTCGTCCGCGTGGAAGGTTGAGACGATCTTTTCAACGTGCTCCGGCAGCAGCACGTTCTGCGCACGCTCAGCGTGGAACTCACGGTCGGCGTTGATGAACAGCACCTTGCCGTGCCGCTTGCGTACCTTCACCCCCGGCGCGCGCAGCACCAGCACGCACGCCGGGATGCCGGTCCCGTAGAAGAGGTTGGGCGCGAGGCCGATGACGGCCTCGATCAGGTCGTCCTTCAACAGCGCCGCCCGGATGTCCCGTTCCGCGCCGCCCCGGAAGAGCACGCCGTGCGGCATGACCGTGATGACGGTGCCGCCCCGCTTGCCGACCATGGCCAGCATGTGCTGGAGGAACATCAGGTCGGCCTTGCCGCGCTCCGATGTCCTGCCGTGCGGCATCCGCTGGTCCGCGTCCTTGATCTCCGCGAGCTTGTAGTCCATGGAGAACGGCGGGTTGCTGAGCACGAGATCGAAGTCGCCCACGGGGTGCAGCGGATGCGTGAGCGTGTCCCCGGTGCGCAGGTCGAAGTGCTGCACGCCGTGGAACAACATGTTCATGGTGGCCATGACCCAGGACCCGCTGTTGGCATCCTGTCCCGCCAGGTACAGGTTCTGGGACTCCCCGCCATGCTCGTCGACGTACTCCATGGCGTGGATGAGCATGCCGCCGGAGCCGACGCACGGGTCGTAGATCCGGGTGGACTGGCTCGGGCGGGCCAGCTCGACCATCATCCGCACAACCGAGCGCGGGGTGTAGAACTCGCCGCCCTTGCTGCCCGCCGAGTCCGCGAACTCCTTGATCAGGTACTCGTACGCCGCACCGATCATGTCGGGGAACTCGAAGTCCTCGCCCCTGAGCGACAGCCGGTCGAAGTGCTGGATCAGCGCTCTCAGCCGCTGGTCGGCCAGCTTGGCGGCGGACGCGCTGCCGCCACCGCCGCCGATCCGGCTGAACTTCACATGGTCGAAGAGGCCCTGGAGCCTGAGGTGCCCGTTCTTCGCCACGATTTCCCGCAACGCGGGTTGCAGGTACTGGTCATTGACCTCGTCCACCGCTCCGAGGAGGCGCTCCCAGCGGGCCTCTTCCGGGACGTAGAGGATGTTCCGTTTGGTGAAGGGGTCGGAGACCCTCACCAACGCCTCGGCCATCTCCTGCGGGAGGCCGTTCGCCAGTTCCTCATTAATGATCCGTTTGCGTGCGGCCTCGAACTCGTCGTTGGCACGCTTCAAAAACATCAGGACGAAGATGTAGTCCTTGTACTCGGCGGCATCCATCGTGCCGCGCAGAATGTCCGCCGCCGCGAAGAGGTGGCGTTCGAGCTGCGCGAGCGTGAGCTTGGCCACGTACGACTCCCTGTGCTCTTGTCCCGTGTGCACAGGAACTTTACGGCGATTCCGCCACCGGTAGAAACCGATCCGGCGAACCCGGGAACCGCGGTCAGTAGCTGGCGATGCCCATGCCGTCCTCGACGAACTTCCACACGTCGGTGTAGGGGTCGCGCTTGACGCGGGGCGTGTGGTCCGGGTGCTGGGCGTTCAGGGCCTCGGCGCGTCTGCGCGCCTCCGCGTAGCGGTCGATGACCTGTTCCTCGCGCACGACCTTGGGGCTGGGGTCGGTGGCGGCGAACGGCAGCTTTTTCGCCGCGCTGTCGCACACCCCGTTGAACGTGCCGGTGACGGGCTTGTAGTGCAGCAGCCGCCACAGCTCGAAGCAGGGATGAGAGAAGGCGACACCAACGCCACCGCTGTTGGCCTGTGCCAGGGCGGTCTCGATCTGGTCGTGCTCGTCGCGGTCGAACAGGCACCACACCTGCGGCCATTCGGCCTCCGGAAGCTTGGCGCGTCTGGCGTCACGCTTCAGCTCGGCCATGAGCCTGGTCCCGGCCTCGACAAGCTTGATCGGTTTGCGCTGTGAGCCGGGTGCCTTGAGGTTGGCGACGTGGACCTCGACGGTGACCGATCCGTCCTTGGGCGTCCCGTGCTTCTTGAGGATGTCGATGTACGAGGGCTCGGTGACCGCGCCCTCCGTGAAGACATGGACGATGCGCCTGCGCTTGCCGCCCCTCTTCGGCCGCGCCAGTGTGTCCTTCCCCCTCGTCCTCGCCATCAGGAACCTTCTGCCTCCCTCTCACGAACGGCGAGGAGCCGACGACCGATCTGCCCCTCGATGACACCAGGCACCGCGCCGAAGGCGCCTGCCAGATAGGACTTGGTGAGGTCTTCCTCGTCGCCCGGCTCGGCGGCGGTCAGCGGATACAGGTCAGTGGCCCCGTGATCGTCCTTCTCGGTCAGCCATACCTGTCCCGCGTCGAGCAGCCGACCGCCGCTGGGAGTGCTGAGCATCGACGGATCATGGGATGTGAACGCCAACTGCGCACCGTGCGGGTTGACCAGCGGATCATGGAAGATCCGCACCACTTCGGCGGCGAACCGCGGGTGCAGGCTTGAGTCGAGTTCGTCGACGAGCAGGACGGCGCCGGTGTCCAGGGCGAGCAGCATCGGCCCCAGCAGCGCGAACCACGATCGGGTGCCGAACGACTCCTGGGACCAGTCGAGCGCGGTGACGGCTCCGGATTCCGCGGTGTGCAGCAGGGCCACTTGATGGGTTCCGTCCGGCCGCCGCTCCACCCGGGCCCCGGTGATGCCCAGATCCGCGACGCTGAGGAGTTCCTCGATCCGCTGCTTACGGGGGCCCTGCAGTTGCTCGGTGGTGAAGCCCTCACGGGCGACACGGTCGTCCTCGGGGTTGATCAGCCAGAGGTTGTCGTTGAACCAGCGGTAGAGGACGGACAGTTGGGGGTGGTTGTCGGTGGCGGCGCGGGAGAGGAAGAGGGCGTTGGGCCGGGTCGTACGGGCCAGTCTGGCCCGGTCGTGGATCCGGTTGCCGGGAAACGCGAACTCCTGCTCTCGTGAGGCGTCCCGGTCCAGCCACTCCTGCCGACGGCCCCGCGGATACGAGTGCAGCCATTCGGCTTCGACGCGCTGCTCCCCCAACTCGAAGCCGTACGTCCAGCGGACGCCGTCGTCGCCGACGAAGTCGACCTCGTAGAACGAACTCTCCCCGACCGACTTGGCGTCGAGGGCGAACGACTCCCGGGGAATGCCCTTGTAAGAGGTCCACTGCGCATAGGAGTTGAGGACGGCGTTGCGCATCTGGGTCAGCGCGGCCAGCACGTTGGACTTGCCCGAGGCGTTGGCCCCGAAGATCCCCACCAGGGGGAAGACCTCGACCGTGCTGCCGTCGGACAGTTTCACTGATCGCGCCGCGGGGGCGTCCTCTTCGGGGGGCACGACAAAGGACAGTTCCTGCTCATCGCGCAGGGACCGTACGTTCGCCACACGGAACCTCAGCAGCATGCCGCCCTCCTCGCCGCACACAGAGTAGTCGTACGGTCCGACATCAGCGCGGTCGGCACCGGCGTGGCCTCCGGAAACCCACCGCCAGCGGGATCAGCCGCCGTCCGCCAGATGCGTCGGCGCGAACATCCGCAGTACCGCCGGGAGGACGACCACGGACGGACCGGGGCTGGCCAGCGCCGCGCCGAGGTCGGCCGCCAGGCGTTCCGTGGTGGTGCGTACCGCGGGGACGCCGAAGGACTCGGCGAGGGCGACGAAGTCGGGCCGGGACAGTTCGGTGGCAGTCGCCGCGCCGAAGGCGTCGGTCATGTACTCGCGCAGGATGCCGTAACCGCCGTCGTCCACGATCAGCCAGGTCACCGGCAGGTCGTACTGCCGGGCGGTGGCCAGCTCGGCGATCGAGTACATGGCGCCGCCGTCGCCGGAGACGGCCAGTACGGGCCTGCCGCGGTCCGCCGCGGCGGCGCCCAGGGCCGCCGGGAAGCCGTAGCCGAGGCCGCCCGCGCCCTGGGCGGAGTGCATCGGGCCCGGCCAGGCGGACCACGCCCAGTAGGCGAGGATGGTCATGTCCCAGAAGCTGGGCGAGTCCTGCGGCAGGGCCTGGCGTACCGCGGCCACGACGCCCTGTTCGGTGTCCAGGTCCTGGGTGGCCAGCCGATCGCGGACCCGCGCCAGCAACTCGGCCGCGGCCTTCGGCGCGGCCGGATCGTCGCGCCGCTCGACGGCTTCGCCGAGCGCGCGCAGTGCGAGCGCCGCGTCGGAGTGGATGCCCAGTCCCGGATGGTTGGACTCCAGCTTGCCCAGGTCCGCCTCGATCTGGATCACCCGGCCGCGCGGCCGGAACGTGTGGTAGTTCGAGGACAGCTCGCCCAGGCCCGAGCCGACCACCAGCAGGACGTCGGCGTCGGCCAGGAACTCGGTGGTGTGCCGGTCCTCCAGCCAGGACTGGAGGGACAGCGGATGTTCCCAGGGGAACGCGCCCTTGCCGCCGAAGGTGGTGGCCACCGGGGCGGCCAACTTCTCGGCCAGCGCCAGGAGTTCGGCCGTACCGCCGGAGCGGATGACTCCGCCACCCGCGACGATCGCCGGCCGCTCGGCGGCCGACAGCCGGGCCGCCGCCTCCGCGATCAGCTCAGGTCGCGGGCGCAGCGGACGAGGCGCCGCCTCCAGCGCGGTGACCGGCGGCACGTCCACCGCGCCGAGCAGCACGTCCTGCGGGATCTCCACCCACACCGGGCCGAACGGCGCGGTGAGCGCGGACTCCCAGGCGGCGGCGATGGCCGACGGTATCTGCGAGGCGGTGCGCACCGGATGCACGGACTTCACCACGTCGCGGAACGACGCCTTCTGGTCGGCCAGTTCGTGCAGGTAGCCATGGCGCCCGCCGCCGAGCCCGGCCACCGGCACCTGGCTGCCGACGGCCACGACGGGCGCCGACGCGGCCGCCGACTCCTGGAGCGCGGCCAGCGTCATCAGGGCGCCGGGCCCGGTGGAGACCAGCAACGGCGCGGCGGTGCCGGTGACACGGGCGAAGGCGTCGGCGGCGAAGCCCGCGTTGTTCTCCACCCGCAGCCCGACGTACGCCAGTTGGGACCTGCGCAGGGCGTCGAAGGCGCCCAGCGCGTGCTGTCCGGGCAGCCCGAACACGGTCGTGGCGCCGAGCGCGGTGAGCGACTCGACGACCAGGTCGCCGCCGTTGCGCACGGTCATCGAGCGGCCGCGATCTGCCGGGACATGATCGTGGTCAGCTCGTACGCGGTGTGCGAGGCCGCCACCGAGGTGATCTCGGCGTGGTCGTAGGCCGGGGCGACCTCCACCACGTCGGCGGAGACCAGGTGGCAGCCGGCCAGTGCGCGCAGGATCTCCAGCAGCTCGCGCGAGGTCAGCCCACCCGCCTCGGGAGTGCCGGTGCCGGGGGCGTGCGCCGGGTCCAGGACGTCGATGTCGATGGAGATGTACAGCGGGCGGTCGCCGATGCGCTCGCGCAGCTGCTGGGCGACCTCGTCCACGCCGCGCCGCATGACGTCGGCCGAGGTGACGATGCCGAAGCCCATTTTCTCGTCGTCGTCCAGGTCCTGCTTGCCGTACAGCGGGCCGCGGGTGCCCACGTGCGAGAGGGCGGAGGTGTCGAGGATGCCCTCCTCGACGGCCCGGCGGAACGGGGTGCCGTGGGTGTACTCGGCACCGAAGTAGGTGTCCCAGGTGTCCAGGTGCGCGTCGAAGTGCAGCAGCGCGACGGGCCCGTGCTTGCGGGCCACGGCGCGCAGCAGGGGCAGCGCGATGGTGTGGTCGCCGCCCAGCGTCATCAGCCGGGCGCCGGTGCCCAGCAGGTCGTCGGCGGCGGCCTCGATGGTGTCCACGGCCTCGTTGATGTTGAACGGGTTGGCCGCGATGTCACCGGCGTCGGCGACCTGGGCGAGGGCGAACGGCGAGGCGTCCTGTGCCGGGTTGTACGGGCGCAGCAGCCGGGAGGCCTCGCGGATCGCGTTGCCGCCGAAGCGGGCGCCGGGCCGGTAGGAGACGCCGGCGTCGAACGGGACGCCCACGACGGCCACGTCTGCGGTGCCGACCTCGTCCAGCCGGGGCAGCCGGGCGAAGGTGGCGGGGCCCGCGTACCGGGGTACGCGCGAGGAGTCGACGGGACCGCGCGGCTCGGTGGTGGTCATGGGGTGAACTTCCTTCTTCCTCAACGGTTTTGGGCTGGCCCAGGGGTGCGGGCGATGCCCGAGGGGTCCGGGGCGAAGCCCCGGTGGGGGTTTGGGGGTGAAGCCCCCGGTTAATGAAGCTGTACCGCCTCCTGGGGGCTTGCCCCAGTCAGCCGTTCCTTCCAGACGGCCAGCGTGTCCGCGTCCGTCGGCTTGGAGGCCAGGCTGACGGTCACGTACGCGGCCAGCGAGGCCAACAGCCCGCAGTAGACCGGCTCGTTGGCGAGGACGCCCTTCCACGCCATCAGGCCGATCACCGTCACGCCGCCCACCGCGACCGACGCCAGCGCGCCCGCGCCGGTGCCGCGTCGCCACAGCAGGCCGCCGAGGATCGGCACCAGCAGCCCGCCGACGAGGAGGTTGTAGGCGACGGTCAGCGCCTCCACCACGTCGTTGAGCGCGGTCGCGATCCCGATCACGGCCAGCCCCATCACGAGGATGAACATCCGGTTGCCGCGCACCTCGTCGTGCTCGCCTCCGGCGCGCGCCGAACGGCCGTGCAGCCGTGCCCAGATGTCGTTGTTGGCCACCGTGGCGCAGGCGATCAGCGCGCCGGAGGACGTGGACATGACGGCGGACAGGGCCGCCGCCAGCACCAGTCCTCGTACGCCCACCGGCAGGGTGTCCTTGACGATCGTCGCGAAGGCGTCGTCGGCGCTGGTCAGCCGGGGGTACAGGACCTTGGCCGCGGTGCCTATGACGGCCCCCGCGAGGGCGTACAGAAGACAGTATGTACCGGCGACGGTGCCGCCCGCCCTGGCCACCCGGTCGCTGCGCGCGGTGAACACCCGCTGCCAGATGTCCTGCCCGATCAGCATGCCGAACGTGTAGATCAGCACATAGGTGAAGACGGTCTGCCCGCCGATGCCCAGCGGGGCGAAGTACTCGTGCGGCAGCTCCGCCCGCATCCGCGCGAAGCCGCCCGCCTTGACGACCGCGATCGGCAGCAGGAGCAGCAGCACCCCGATCGTCTTGACCACGAACTGCACCATGTCGGTCAGGGTGATCGACCACATGCCGCCGAGTGTGGAGTACGCGACCACGATCGCGCCGCCCAGCACGATCGCCAGCGTGCGGTCGATGCCGAACAGCACGTCGAAGATGGTCGCGTAGGCGATGGTCGAGGTGACGGCGAGCATCAGGGTGTACGCCCACATCACGACGCCCGAGATGACCCCTGCCGAGCCGCCGTACCGCAGGTCCAGCATCTGGGAGACCGTGTAGACGCGCAGCCGGGCGATGCGCGCGGAGAACAGGATGCTCAGCGCCAGCAGGCCGAGCCCGATGGTGAACACCATCCACGCGCCGGACAGGCCGTACTGGTAGCCGAGGCCGACTCCGCCGATGGTGGAGGCGCCGCCCAGCACGATCGCCGCCATGGTGCCGGAGTACATCACCGGGCCGAGCCGTCGGCCCGCCACCAGGAAGTCGCTCTTGGACCGGGCCCGGCGCATGCCCCACCAGCCCATGCCGAGCATGGCCAGCAGATATGCGGCGATCACCACGTAATCCAGGGCCATGCGCACGCCTCCACTTCGGGGGTAGCGATTCGTGCGTTGACCCTAGGTGGCCGCCGAATGACCTTGAAGTGTACGTTTCATCCATAAGAAACCACTGAAGTGGATGGAACATCCATGCCGGAGCTGACGCCTCCCACCACGGCGGTTCCCCTGTCATCGCTGCTGCTCCGCGCCGACCTCGGGCTGCGGCAGGTGGCCGGGCCGCCCCCGGACGAGGTCCTCGTGTACTGGGTGCACACCAGCGAGATGGCCGATCCGGTGCCGTATCTGCTCGGCGGCGAGCTGCTGTTGACCGCGGGGGTGCACTTCGCGGGGGGCGCGGCCGGTGCTGGGGAAGCCGACGGAAGCGGCGGTTCCGGCACGGGGAGCGCGGTCGCAGGCGGCGGTTCCGGCGGGGAGTATCTGGAGCGCTACGTGGCGCGGACCGTGGAGGCGGGCGCCGCCGCCCTCGGCTTCGGTCTGGCGCCGGTGCACGACACCACGCCGCCCGCCCTGGTGGCCGCCTGCGAACGGCACGGGCTGCCGCTGCTCGAAGTGCCGCCACGCACGCCGTTCACGGCCGTCGCGCGCGCCGTGTGGCAGGCGATGGCCGAGGCGCGGCACCGGGAGCTGCGCCGGATCACGGAGGCGCAGCAGGGGCTGGCCTCCGCCGCCGCCCGCCCGGACCCGGTACCGGCCGTACTGCGCCAGCTCGCCCACCACCTGGACGCGCGGGCCGTGCTGCTCGATCCTCGGGGCGCCGAGTTGTACGCGGCCGGGCCGCCGGTGAGCCCCGAGGCGCGGGCCGCGCTCAACGCACTGGCCGCCGTGGTGCGACCGGACCGGCCGGGCGCCCCCGCGTCCGCCACGGACGCGGTCGGCGGCACCCGGCTGGCCGCCTACGCGCTGGCCGGAGGCGGCCCCGGGGAGGGCAGCCCGGTGCTGGCGCTGGCCGCCGAGCGGCGGGAGTTCCGCGAGCAGACCATCGCGGCGATGGCCGCGGTGCTGCTCTCGTTGCTGACCGGGTCCTACCGGGGCGCGGGCGACGAGCGGCGCACCGCGGCCCTGGTCCGGCTGCTGCTGGGCGCCTCCCCGGACAAGGCCGTCGCGCTGCTCACCGAGGCGGCGGACGGTGCGGGACGCTGGACGGTGGTGCACGCCCGGCGCCGGGGCGCCGACACCGATGAGCGGGCCGTCGGAGAGCTGGCGGCGGCCCTGGGCACCGCGCTGGTGGACGCGGCCGACGGCACGCTGCGGGCACTGCTGCCCGAGGGGCGCGGGGTCACCGCGCGGCCCGGCTGGACGCTGGGGGTCAGCGAGCCGGTACCGGCGGGCTCGCTGCCCACGGCGGACGCACAGGCCTCGGCGGCGTTGCGGCGGGCCGTCGCCCACCGAACGGCACTGGAGCGGCACCGGTCGGCGCGGTCCGGTTTCGCCTCGCTGGTGGCTGAGGGGGAGGCGCGCGCCTACGCGGTGGCGCGGCTGGCGCCGCTGGCCGGCTCTCCGGCGCTGGTCGACACCCTGCGCGCCTGGATCTCACTGCACGGCAGCTGGGACCGAGCCGCCGTGGCGCTCGGCGTGCACCGCAACACCGTGCGGCAGCGCATCGCCCGGGCCGCGGCGCTGCTGGACGCCGATCTGGACGACGCCGAGGTGCGCGCCGACCTGTGGTTCGCCCTGCGCTATGTGTGAGCGCCGCGCTTCTGTGCGGCCACTGCCATAAACCACTCGGTAGGGTCACGCCTTCGTTGCGATTGGCCGCTCGTCGTACGTCCGTTCCCGGGCACGAGACAATGGGTCGTATGCCGACAGTTCGCACCCCGTCCCGCCAGGCCCTGATCGACCACCTCATACGGACCCGGATCGCCGGGAACGTCGCCACCAGTCGCGAGAACAACCTTGAGCACTACCGCGAGTTGGCGTCCGGTAACCGGTACTACTGGCTGGGACTGGACCTCGGCGACCGCTGGACCGACGAGGACGCCGTGCTGAAGGTGATGACCGAGCGCTGCGGTGTGGTCGCCGACCCGGCGCACCGGTCGGGGCAGGACACCATCGACCCTGAGCTGACCGTCGACGCGCTGGACCGGATGGCAGTCGTGCTGCGCAAGGCCGCGGCCGGCAGGCAGCGGGTGCTGTTCGCCACCGGACACCCGGGTGGGCTACTGGGCGTCCACCTTGCGACGGCCGCCGCGCTGCGGGCCGTGGGGTGCGAGATCGTCGAGATTCCCGGGGACCTGCGCGCGGACGACGGCAGGGTGCTGCAGATGGGCGGCGTCGCCATGGTGCTGCGCACCGCCGCGCTGGTGCACACCCACTCCCCCGACCCCATGTCGGCGATCCTGGACGCCATGGAGCGCGAGGGACGTCCGCTGCCTCAGCTGGTGGTGGCCGACCACGGCTGGGCCGGGTGCGCGGGCCAGCGCGGCATCGACGCGACCGGCTACGCGGACTGCAACGACCCGGCGCTGTTCCTCGGCGAGGCGGAGGGGTCGCTGCTGGTCACCGTGCCGCTGGACGACCATGTGGCACCGCAGCACTACGAGCCGATGACCGCCTATCTGCTGTCCGCCGCGGGGCTCGCCGAGTAGTCGGCGCGCGGCACCCGTACCAGGCCCTCCTGGATCACCGAGACGGCCAGCCGCCCGTCCTGGGTGTAGATCCGTGCCGTGCCCAGGCCGCGGCCTCCCGACGCCGACGGGCTCTGCTGGTCGTACAGCAGCCATTCGTCGGCGCGGAACGGCCGGTGGAACCACATGGCGTGGTCCAGGCTGGCGCCCACCACGTCGCCGACCGCCCAGCCGCCGCGGCCGTGCGCCAGCAGGATCGAGTCGAGCAGCGTCATGTCCGACACATAGGTGGCCAGGCAGACGTGCAGCAGCGGATCGTCGTCCAGTTTGCCGCGGGTACGGAACCAAACCTGTGAGCGCGGCTCACGGCGCTGCCCGGCGGTGAGGAACGGCGGATCCTCCGCGTACCGCAGGTCGACCGCGGCGCGGGCCTCCAGCAGCCGGTCCACCACGGTGGGGTCGGGGAACCGGTCGGCGTGCCGGGGCAGCAGTTCCTCGGCGGTCGGCAGCGACTCGGGATCCGGCGCGGACGGCATGGGTTCCTGGTGTTCGAGCCCTTCCTCGTAGGTCTGGAATGACGCCGACAGATGGAAGATCGGCTGGCCGTGCTGGATCGCCACCACCCGCCGGGTGGTGAAGGAGCGCCCGTCGCGGATCCGGTCGACGTCGTAGACGATCGGCGCGCCCGGGTCGCCGGGGCGCAGGAAGTAGGCGTGCAGCGAGTGCGCGTGCCGTTCCGCGGGCACGGTGCGGCCCGCCGCGACCAGTGCCTGGGCGGCGACCTGGCCGCCGAAGACCCTGGGCACCAGGGCGGGGCGGCTGGCCCCCCGGAAGATGTCCCGTTCGATCGGCTCCAGGTCGAGCAGTTCGAGCAGGGATCGCAGTGGTTCGTTCATGGCGCCGTGGTCACAGCCCGAGCGACTTGGCGATGATGGACCGCATGACCTCGCTGGTGCCGCCGTAGATGCGGGTGACGCGGGTGTCGGCGTACAGCCGGGCGATCGGGTACTCCATCATGTAGCCGTAACCGCCGTGCAGTTGGAGGCACTTGTCGATGACGCGGGCGGCGACCTCGGTGCAGAACAGCTTGGCGGAGGCGGCGTCGGCGGGGGTCAACTCCCCCGCGTCATGGGCCTCCAGCGCCCGGTCGACCACCGCCTGCGCGGCGTCCACCTCGGCCTTGCAGTCGGCGAGCACGAACTTGGTGTTCTGGAACTCGGCGACCGTCCTGCCGAAGACGGTGCGCTCCCTGACGTACTCGGTCGCGAACCGTACGGCGGCGGAGGCCTGCGCGTAGGCGCTGACGGCGATGCCGAGCCGCTCCTGCGGGAGGTTGTGGGTGAGGTAGCCGAACGCCTTGCCCTCCTCGCCCAGCAGGTCCTCCACCGGCACCTTGACGTCGCTGAAGGAGAGTTCGGCGGTGTCCGAGGTCTTCAGACCCAGCTTGTCCAGCGTGCGGCCGACGGCGTACCCCTCGCTCCTGGTGTCCACCACGAGGATGGAGATCCCGCCGCGCCGGTCCTGCGGGTCCGGCGGCGAGGTGCGGCAGCAGACCAGGACGCGGTCGGCGAGCACACCGCCGGTGATGAAGGTCTTGGCACCGTTGAGCACGTAGTGCGTGCCGTCCTCGGACAGCTTGGCGGTGGTCTTCATCCCGGCCAGGTCGGAGCCGGTGCCGGGCTCGGTCATGGCGATGGCGGTCATGATCTCACCGCTGACGAACCCCGGCAGCCAGCGCTTCTTCTGCTCCTCGTTGGCGTACTTGAGCAGGTACGGCAGGCACAGCGCGGTGTGCACGCTGCTGCCGCCGAAGCTCACTCCGGCGCGGGCCAGTTCCTCGCTGATGACGGCGTTGAACTTGAAGCTGCGCTCGCCCGCGCCGCCGTACTCCTCGGGCACCTCTATACCGAAGACGCCCAGCTCACCGAGCTTGTAGTAGAAGTCGCGCGGTGCGTGCCCGGCCGCTTCCCACTCGTGGTAGACCGGCGCGACCTCGGCGGCGATGAAGTCACGGATCGTGGAACGGAACGCCTCGTGGTCCTCGTGGAAAACCGTGCGACGCACTTGCGCCTCCCCATGGGCGAGTTTCAGCCTAAGCAAGCGCTCAGCAAGTTACTTCCCGGTTTGGAATCTGTCCAGGCCGGACTATTCGGGGGCCGAGCCGTCCAGCGCGGCGAAGGCGCCCAGCGCGAGGCGGCGCAGCAGCGACCCGGTGGCCTGCCGGCCCGGCAGTTCACCGCTCAGGCCCAGGTGGGGCGTGGAGTTGAGCAGGCCGAAGACCGCGTGCACAGCGGCCCGCGCCTCGACCTCGGTGGCGCCCGGATGCCGCTGGCGCGCCACCTCGACCCACAACTCGACGTACTGCCGCTGCAGTTGGCGCACCAGCTTGCGGTCGGAGTCCCGCAGCCGGTCCAGCTCGCGGTCGTGCAGCACGATCAGCGGCCGGTCGTCCAGGGCGAACTCGACGTGCCCGCGCACCAGCGCGTCCAGCGCCCGCGCGGGGTCCGCCGCCTCGGCCACCCGGCGCTTGCCCTCGGCGAGCAGTCGGCCGCTGATGCCGACCAGCAGCTCGGCGAGCATCGCGTCCTTGCCCGCGAAGTGCCGGTACAGGCCAGGGCCGCTGATCCCGACCGCGGCACCGATCTCGTCGACGCCGACGCCGTGGAAGCCGCGCTCGGCGAAGAGCTGTGCGGCTTCCTTCAGGATCTGCTCACGCCGGGTCGCCCCGGCCCTCGTCGACTGCATGGAATTAATTGTAGACAGACGCGTTAGCGAGCGTTAACCTGAGGTCAGGTTAACGACCACTAACATCCGCGCCGTGGGCAAGGGGGCTCAAGGCAATGCGTGACACGGCACCACCCGCGCTGCGCAGCGCGGTCGACCCGGCATCCGAGGCCTTCGCGGCCAACGCCGCCGCGCACGCCGAACTGTCGGCAGGGCTACGCGAGAAGCTGGCCGCAGCGCGGCTCGGCGGCGGCGAGAAGGCCCGCGCCCGGCACACCGCGCGCGGCAAGCTGCTGCCGCGGGACCGGGTGGACGGGCTGCTGGACCCGGGCTCATCCTTCCTTGAGCTGGCCCCACTGGCGGCGGACGGGATGTACGACGGGCAGGCGCCCGCGGCCGGGGTGATCGCCGGGATCGGCCGGGTGGCGGGCCGCGAGGTCGTGGTGGTCGCCAACGACGCCACGGTCAAGGGCGGCACGTACTACCCGATCACGGTCAAGAAGCATCTGCGCGCCCAGGAAGTGGCGCTGGACAACCGGCTGCCGTGCGTCTACCTGGTGGACTCCGGCGGCGCCTTCCTACCGCGCCAGGACGAGGTCTTCCCGGACCGCGAGCACTTCGGCCGGATCTTCTACAACCAGGCGACGATGTCGGCGCGCGGCATCCCGCAGATCGCGGCAGTACTGGGCTCGTGCACCGCGGGCGGCGCCTACGTACCGGCGATGAGCGACGAGGCGGTGATCGTCCGCAACCAGGGCACGATCTTTCTCGGCGGCCCGCCACTGGTGAAGGCGGCCACCGGCGAGGTGGTCACCGCCGAGGAGCTGGGCGGCGGAGATGTGCACTCCAAGGTCTCCGGAGTGACCGACCACCTGGCGGAGGACGACGCCCACGCACTGCGCATCGTGCGGAACATCGTCGGCACCCTGCCGCAGCGCGGACCGCTGCCGTGGTCGGTGACGCCGGTCGAGGAACCGGCGGTCGACCCCGCCGGGCTGTACGGCGCGGTGCCGGTCGACTCGCGCACCCCCTATGACGTGCGCGAGGTCATCGCCCGGCTGGTAGACGGCAGCCGGTTCGCCGAGTTCAAGGCGGAGTACGGCACGACCCTGGTCACCGGCTTCGCCCGGCTGCACGGCCACCCGGTGGGCATCGTCGCCAACAACGGCATCCTGTTCGCCGAATCGGCGCTCAAGGGCGCGCACTTCATCGAGTTGTGCGACCAGCGCGGCATCCCGCTGCTGTTCCTGCAGAACATCTCCGGCTTCATGGTCGGCAGGCAGTACGAGGCGGGCGGCATCGCCAAGCACGGCGCCAAGATGGTCACCGCCGTGGCCTGCACCCGGGTGCCGAAGCTGACCGTGGTGATCGGCGGCTCGTACGGCGCGGGCAACTACTCGATGTGCGGCCGGGCCTACTCCCCCCGCTTCCTGTGGATGTGGCCCAACGCGAAGATCTCCGTGATGGGCGGCGAGCAGGCCGCCTCCGTGCTCGCCACCGTCAAGCGGGACCAGTTGGAGGCGACCGGCGAGCAGTGGCCGGTCGAGGAGGAGGAGCGGTTCAAGGCCCCGATCCGCGCCCAGTACGAGACCCAGGGCAACGCCTACTACGCCACCGCCCGGCTCTGGGACGACGGGGTGATCGACCCGCTGGAGACCCGCACGGTCCTCGGCCTCGCCCTGACGGCCTGCGCCAACTCGCCCATTCCACAACGAGATCCGGCGTCTCCCGGCTACGGCGTCTTCCGGATGTAGGGGGGATCACCAGATGTTCGAGACGGTCCTTGTGGCGAACCGGGGCGAGATCGCCGTCCGGGTGATCCGAACCCTGCGGCGGCTCGGCATCCGCTCCGTCGCGGTCCACAGCGACGCCGACGCCGAGGCACGCCATGTGCGGGAGGCCGACCAGGCGGTGCGGATCGGGCCGCCCGCGGCCAGCCAGAGCTATCTGTCCATCGAGCGGCTGCTGGAGGCGGCGGAGCGCACCGGCGCGCAGGCGGTCCATCCCGGCTACGGCTTCCTTGCCGAGAACGCCGCCTTCGCCCGGGCCTGCGAGGTCGCCGGGCTGGTCTTCATCGGGCCGCCCGCCGGCGCCATCGAGTTGATGGGCGACAAGATCCGCGCCAAGGAGACGGTACGGGCGGCGGGCGTGCCGGTCGTCCCCGGCAGTGACGGCAGCGGGCTCACCGACGCCCAACTCATCGAGGCCGCACAGAAGATCGGCGTCCCGGTGCTGCTCAAGCCCTCGGCGGGCGGAGGCGGCAAGGGCATGCGCCTGGTCCGCGACGAGGCGCTGCTGGCCGAGGAGATCGCCGCCGCCCGCCGGGAGGCGCTGGGCTCCTTCGGCGATGACACCCTGCTGGTGGAGCGGTGGATCGACCGCCCGAGGCACATCGAGATCCAGGTACTGGCCGACGGCCATGGCCAGGTGGTGCACCTCGGCGAGCGCGAGTGCTCGCTCCAGCGCCGCCACCAGAAGGTCATCGAGGAGGCACCGTCCGTACTGCTGGACGAGGCGACCCGCGCGGCCATGGGCGAGGCCGCCGTACAGGCAGCCCGCTCCTGTGGCTACCGGGGCGCGGGCACGGTGGAGTTCATCGTGCCCGGCGCCGATCCGGCCGCCTACTGCTTCATGGAGATGAACACCCGGCTCCAGGTGGAGCATCCGGTAACCGAGTTGGTGACCGGACTCGACCTGGTCGAGTGGCAGTTGCGCGTCGCCGCCGGGGACCCGCTGCCGTTCGGGCAGTCCGACATCGCCCTGACCGGACATGCCGTGGAGGCCCGGATCTGCGCCGAGACCGCCCGGGTCACCGAGGGGCCCGCAGGCCGGGCAAGGGTGGACTTCCTGCCCTCGGCCGGGACGGTGCTGGCGCTGCGCGAGCCGGACGGGGAGGGCGTCCGCGTCGACTCGGGGCTGGCCCTGGGCACCGAGGTGGGCACCGCGTACGACCCCATGGTGGCCAAGGTGATCGCACACGGGCCGGACCGCCCGACGGCGCTGCGCCGACTGCGCGCCGCACTCGCCGACTCCGTGGTGCTCGGGGTGGACACCAACACGGCTTTCCTACGGCGGCTGCTGGCGCATCCGGCCGTCATCTCAGGTGAGCTGGACACAGGTCTGATCGACCGTGACGCGTCCGCACTGGTGGCGTCGGCGATCCCGGACGAGGTGTACGCGGCGGCGGCGCTGCTGCGGCAGGCGGCGTTGACCGCGCCGGACGGCCCGGCGTGGACGGACCCGTTCTCGGTGCCCAGCGGCTGGCGGCTGGGCGGCGAGCCCGCGTGGACCGTGCACCACCTGCGGGTCCCGGGACACGAGCCGGTGGCGGTGCGCGTGCGCCCCGGCCGGGTGCGGGTCGGCGACGGCGAGCCGGTCGACGCGGCCCTTCGCCTCGACCGGGACCGGGCGGTACTGCACTGGGACGGCGTGACCCATGTCTTCCGCCACGCCGACGGCTGGCTGGGCAGGGACGGCGACGCCTGGCACGTCACCGACCATGACCCGGTCGAGGCGGCGCTGCGCGGCGCCGGTGGCGCGTCGGGCACCGACACCCTGACCGCGCCCATGCCCGGCACGGTCACAGTGGTCAAGGTCTCCGCCGGGGACCAGGTCGCCGCCGGGCAGAGCCTGTTGGTGGTCGAGGCGATGAAGATGGAGCACGTCATCACCGCCCCGCACGACGGCACCGTCACCGAGATCGACGTCACCCCGGGCAGCACGGTCGCCATGGACCAGGTGCTGGCCGTCGTCACCCCGACCGCCGTTCCGCAGGAGGAGTCATGACGAGCAGCGGACTGCCCGCGGCATCCGAGCCCTCCGGGCTGCCCATGCCCTTCGCCGCCGAGGACATGCCGGACCAGGTCCGGATCCATGAGGTGGGGCCGCGCGACGGGCTGCAGAACGAGAAGGCCGTCGTGCCCACCGAGGTGAAGGCGGAGTTCATCCGCCGCCTGGCGGACGCGGGGCTGAGCACCATCGAGGCGACCAGCTTCGTCCACCCCAAGTGGGTTCCCCAACTCGCCGACGCGGAACAGCTGATGCCGATGCTGTCCGGCGTGGACGCCCGGCTTCCGGCGCTGGTACCCAACGAGCGTGGTCTGGAGCGGGCGTTGGCGCTGGGCGTCGATGAGATCGCGGTGTTCGGCAGCGCCACCGAGTCGTTCGCCAAGGCCAACCTCAACCGAAGCGTCGACGAGTCACTGGCCATGTTCGAGCCGGTGGTGTCCCGGGCCAGGGACGCGGGTGCGCGGGTGCGCGGCTATCTGTCGATGTGCTTCGGCGACCCCTGGGAGGGGCCGGTCCCGGTCCACCAGGTGGTCGGGGTGGCGCGGCGGTTGTTCGACCTGGGCTGCCACGAACTCAGCCTGGGCGACACCATCGGGGTGGCCACCCCCGGCCATGTCACCGCACTGCTCGCCGCGCTGCGCGAGGACGGGCTGACCGCCGACCGGCTCGCGGTGCACTTCCACGACACCTACGGCCAGGCGCTCGCCAACACCCTGGCCGCGCTCCAGTCGGGCGTCTCCACCGTGGACGCCTCGGCCGGAGGACTCGGCGGCTGCCCCTACGCCAAGAGCGCCACCGGAAACCTCGCAACCGAGGACCTGGTCTGGATGCTGAAGGGTCTCGGCATCGACACCGGGGTGGACCTCGGCCGCCTCACCGCTACCAGCGTCTGGATGGCGGCACACCTGGGCCGACCAAGCCCGTCCCGTACCGTTCGCGCCCTCTCCCACAAGGAGTGAACTCCATGACGATCGACCACCGGCTACCCGCCGAATACGAGGAACTCCGGCGCACCGTCGAGGAGTTCGCCCATGACGTCATCGCCCCGAAGATCGGGGAGTTCTACGAACACCATGAGTTCCCGTACGAGATCGTGCGCGAGATGGGGCGCATGGGGCTGTTCGGGCTGCCGTTCCCCGAGGAGTACGGCGGCATGGGCGGCGACTACTTCGCGCTGTGCCTGGCGCTTGAGGAGCTGGCCCGGGTCGACTCCTCCGTCGCGATCACCCTGGAGGCCGGGGTGTCGCTGGGGGCGATGCCCATCTTCCGGTTCGGCACCGAGGAGCAGAAGCGCGAGTGGCTGCCCCGGCTCTGCTCCGGCGAGATGCTCGGCGCGTTCGGGCTCACGGAGCCGGAGTGCGGCTCCGACGCGGGCGGTACGCGTACCACCGCGCGGCTGGACGAGGCCACCAACGAGTGGGTGATCAACGGCACCAAGTGCTTCATCACCAACTCCGGTACCGACATCACAGGACTGGTGACGGTCACCGCGGTCACCGGCCGGGGGGAGGACGGCCGGCCGGAGATCTCCTCGATCATCGTGCCGTCCGGCACTGCGGGCTTCACGGTCGCGGCCCCGTACTCCAAGGTCGGCTGGAACGCCTCGGACACCCGTGAGTTGTCCTTCGCCGACTGCCGGGTCCCGGCGGCCAACCTGCTGGGCGAGATCGGCCGGGGCTACGCCCAGTTCCTGCGGATCCTGGACGAGGGCCGGATCGCGATCTCGGCGCTGGCCACCGGTCTCGCCCAGGGCTGTGTCGACGAGTCGGTGTCCTACGCCAAGACCCGGCAGGCCTTCGGCAAGCCGATCGGCGCGAACCAGGCGATCCAGTTCAAGCTGGCCGACATGGAGATGCGCACCCACACCGCCCGGCTGGCCTGGCGGGACGCCGCGTCCCGGCTGCTGCACGGCGAGCCGTTCAAGAAGGAGGCGGCGCTGGCCAAGCTGTACTCCTCGGAGATCGCGGTGACCAACGCCCGTGAGGCCACCCAGATCCACGGCGGATACGGCTTCATGAACGAGTACCCGGTGGCGCGGTTCTGGCGGGACTCCAAGATCCTGGAGATCGGCGAGGGCACCAGCGAGGTGCAGCGCATGCTGATCGCTCGCGAACTGGGGCTGATCGCCTGACGAACCAATCCCCCAAAACAGGGCAAACCTCCCGGATGCTTTGCGGCTGACCCCGATATCGAGTGACCCCTGCCCGATATCGGGCAGGAATGTTGCACTGCGGGGCCTCTCTCCCGCAGGATCGTCCGGTGCTCGAACGCCGGACTTCTCACGACGAACTCGTAGACCACCTGGTACGGACCACTACGCTGCAGCGCGGCGAGGCCGTCCGGGTGGTACTCGACGTCCTGGCGTACTTCGACGAGTCGGCTGAGGACTACGTACGCCGGCGCCACCGGGAACTCCAGGCCAAGGGCCTGTCAAACGCCGAGATCTTCGAACAGGTCACCGAGGAGCTGCCGCACCGCGCGGTGGCCCCGCCCGAGTTCTCGCTCCGCCAGCTGCGCCGCATCGTCTACGGCTGACGGCACCGGCAGCGCCACACAAGCCACTCAAGCACCACAAGCACCAGGCACCACCAGGGAGGGCCCACATCCATGTGCGGGATCGTTGGATATATCGGGAAACGTGACGCTGCTCCGCTGTTGCTGGAGGGACTACAGCGACTGGAGTACCGCGGCTATGACTCGGCGGGCGTCGCGATCAGCGGCAAGTCGGGGGCACTGAAGACCGTCAAGGCCAAGGGCCGGGTACGCGAACTGGAGTCCCGGGTACCCAAGCGATTCAGCGGAACTACCGGTATCGCCCACACCCGTTGGGCCACCCATGGTGCGCCGAGCGACGACAACGCACATCCTCACCTGGACGCAGCGGGCAAGGTCGCCGTCGTCCACAACGGCATCATCGACAACGCCGCCGAACTGCGCGCCAAACTCCTCGCGGACGGCGTGGAGTTCGCCTCCGAGACCGACTCCGAGGTGCTGTCCCATCTGATCGGCCGCTCCACCGCCGAGACGCTGGAGGCCAGGGTCCAGGAGGCGCTGTCGCGGGTGGAGGGCACCTACGGCATCGCGGTGCTGCACGCCGACTTCGCCGACCGCATAGTGGTCGCCCGCAACGGCTCGCCGGTGGTACTGGGCATCGGTGAGAACGAGATGTTCGTCGCCTCCGACGTGGCCGCCCTGGTGCGGCACACCCGCCAGGTGATCACCCTGGACGACGGCGAGATGGCCACCATCAAGGCCGGTGAGTACCGCACCTACACCACCGAGGGCAGCCGTACCGCCGCCTCGCCGACCACCATCGAGTGGGAGGCCGAGAGCTATGACATGGACGGCCACGACACCTACATGCACAAGGAGATCTGCGAGCAGGCGGACGCCGTGGACCGGGTGCTGCGCGGCCGGATCGACGACCGGTTCGCCACCGTGCACCTCGGTGGCCTGGGCATCGACGCCCGCGAGGCACGCGGGGTGCGCCGGGTGAAGATCCTCGGTTGCGGTTCGGCGTACCACGCGGGCCAGATCGGCGCCCAGATGATCGAGGAACTGGCCAGGATCCCGGCGGACGCCGAGCCGGCCAGCGAGTTCCGGTACCGCAACGCGGTGGTGGACCCCGACACGCTGTACATCGCGGTCAGCCAGTCCGGCGAGACCTATGACACGCTCGCCGCCGTACAGGAGCTGAAGCGCAAGGGCGCCCGGGTGCTCGGCGTGGTCAACGTGGTCGGCAGCGCCATCGCCCGGGAAACGGACGGCGGGGTGTACGTGCACGCCGGGCCCGAGGTGTGCGTGGTGTCCACCAAGTGCTTCACCAACACCGCGGTGGCCTTCGCGCTGCTGGCGCTGCACCTGGGCCGGGTGCGGGACCTGTCGGTCGCCGACGGTCGTCGGATCATCGCGGGGCTGCGCAGGCTGCCCGAGCAGATCGCGGAGATCCTGCGCGGCGAGGAGGAGATCAAGAAGCTTGCCGCCGGTTACGCGGGCGCCAAGAGCATGATGTTCGTCGGCCGGGTGCGCGGTTACCCGGTGGCCCGTGAGGCCTCGCTGAAGCTCAAGGAGGTCTCCTACGTGCACGCCGAGGCCTACCCCGCCTCGGAGTTGAAGCACGGGCCGCTGGCGCTGATCGAGCCCGAGGTGCCGTCGGTGGCGATCGTGCCGGACGACGAGCTGCTGGAGAAGAACCGCGCCACGCTGGAGGAGATCAAGGCGCGCAGCGGCCGCATCCTCGCGGTGGGCCACCAGGAGCAGGAGGTCGCGGACCACACGATCGTGGTACCGCGCAACGAGCCCGAGTTGGACCCGATCCTGCTGGGCATCCCGCTGCAACTCCTCGCGTACCACGCGGCGTTGGCCCTGGGCCGCGACATCGACAAGCCGCGCAACCTGGCGAAGTCGGTGACGGTCGAGTAGCGCACTGAGGGTCCCGGGGGCAGGCCTCCCGGGACCCTCGGCGGAATCCCGGGACGACTGCCACCCAGCGGCCGACCCAAGTCAGATAAAACGTTTTATCTAGGGGATCACGATCACCGGGCGCTGGGCGCGGCGGGCCAGGCGGCCCGCGACCGAGCCGAAGATCTTGCCGATCACACCGTGCGTGCTGCCCACCACGATGGCGTCCGCCGCGTACTCGCGGCCGACCTCCTCCAGTTCGTGGCAGATGTCGCCGCCGCGCTCGACCAGGATCCAGGACACCTCGGACAGGTAGTCGGCACAGGCCAGTTCCAGGCCGAGTACCTCGGTGCGGTGGTCCGGCACGTCCACGAAGACCGGCGGCTCACAGCCGGCCCAGACGGTGGCGGGCAGCCGGTTGGCCACATGGACGATGATCAGCCCCGAGCGCAGCCGCCGGGCCATGCCGATGGCATAGGCGAGGGCGCGCTCGCTGGAGACCGAGCCATCGAAGCCGACGACCACGCCGTGCTGGAAGGCCGGGTCGCAAGAATGGCGCGCCTGCGCCGCCGCGTCGGGTTTCGCCACCGAGTCGGCGAGCGGTTTGCCGTCGGCGGGGTCGTGGTGCTCGTAACCGGCCATGATGCGATTTTCGGCGAGAGCGGCGCGGTGGGCGCCGCTAGAGCGGACACGGACAGCGGTGGCCACGGGAACGGCCAGGTTGGCCGGTAAGGGCGTTGCCCTCCCGCTGCCTCCAGAGTACGGCGGCGGCGCGTTCCTGGACAGATCCGTTTGACGCCCCGCCGTGGGACTTAGTACCCGGAGATTCCAGGAGAATGCCGGAGCCCGGCGGGAAGCGCAACGCCTCTTGCCGCTCTGGTCGCCGACCCGGGTCGCCGAGACCCCGAACCGGCGTCCGCCGCCCGTCTCCGGCGGCTGAAAACCGGACGGCCGGTTGCACTTCCCAGCGGAATCCGTTTGACGCTCAACCACCTGCCGCCCTCACGCCGCCCCACCGTCACCCGTCGCCGGGAATCCCCGCACGGAACCGTGCCGCAGAGCGTCATCGCCGGTACCCACGGACTGTCCAACATCGGGGCGGCGCCCGGTGGGCACAGCGGCGCGAGGTGTAAATCCGGGCGCACGACGGCGCGTTGGCCGGGTGACGCGGCCATTTCCGCGATGCTTTTCGGCCAACTTTTCTGTGGGGTATGGGTGTCCGGAACGTCCGCTTCCAACACCCCCACCACCAGCGGAAACGCAAAGGAGGGGGGCGCACCGCCCCAGCCGCGCCGGTGTGTTACCGAGGGGCATAACCGAGGCGCACTTCCCAGCGGAGCCGGTGAGTGGAACGCTTCGTGATCGAATGCTTCGCGCCAAGTTGTCTTGTCGACTTAGTGCCGGATGGTGAACTTGTCACCGCATCCCGAGCGAACACACAGTAGATTCGATCTTGGGTAACACGGCGGGGGAAACGTGCAGTACCGAAAGGACGTTGCGTCGACCGAGGGGGGCTCATCCGCCATGACCCAGGACTCCAGGACCGGTGCGGCGACGGAGACCGCGATCTCGTCAACTCCGTCCCTCCGCACCGCGGTACCGAGCTGCTGCGGTACGACCAGTGGTGCGACCACTGGCGGCACCACCACCAGCGCGGCCACCACCATCGGCACCGGAGGCCGCAAACTATCCGCACGGCGTCGCAAGGAGGTCGTCGCCGTGCTCATGTTCAGCGGCGGCCCGATCTTCGAGAGCTCGATCCCGCTCTCGGTCTTCGGCGTCGACCGGCAGGACGCCGGTGTACCGCGCTACCGGCTGCTGGTCTGCGCCGGCGAGGACGGCCCGCTGCGCACCACCGGCGGCCTTGAGCTGACCGCCCCGTACGGGCTGGACGCGCTGGGCCGGGCCGGGACCGTGGTGGTCCCCGCCTGGCGCTCGATCTCCCAGCCGCCACCCGCCTCGGCGCTGACCGCGCTGCGCCGGGCGCACGAGGAGGGGGCACGGATCATCGGCCTGTGCACGGGCGCCTTCGTGCTGGCCGCCGCCGGGCTGCTGGACGGCCGCCCGGCCACCACGCACTGGATGTACGCGCCGACGCTGGCCAAGCGCTATCCGTCCGTGCACGTCGATCCGCGCGAGCTGTACGTGGACGACGGGGACATACTCACCTCGGCCGGTACGGCCGCGGGAATCGATCTGTGCCTGCACGTGGTGCGGACCGACCACGGCGCCGACGCGGCCAACGCGCTCGCCCGCCGCCTGGTCGTACCGCCCCGGCGCAGCGGCGGGCAGGAGCGGTACCTCGACAGGTCCTTACCAGAGGAAATCGGCGGGGACCCGCTGGCCGAGGTCGTGGCGTGGGCGCTGGAGCACCTCCACGAGCAGTTCGACGTGGAGACGCTGGCCGCACGTGCCTACATGAGCCGCCGTACCTTCGACCGCCGGTTCCGCTCGCTCACCGGCAGCGCTCCGCTGCAGTGGCTGATCACCCAGCGGGTGCTCCAGGCGCAGCGGCTGCTGGAGACGTCGGACTACTCGGTGGACGAGGTGGCCGGGCGGTGCGGCTTCCGCTCGCCGGTGGCGCTGCGCGGGCACTTCCGGCGGCAGCTGGGCTCGTCCCCGGCCTCGTACCGGATGGCGTTCCGGGCGCGCAGACCACAGGAGGGGGCCGAGCGCCAGGACCGCGGCGACCGGCCGGAGCGACCCGAGCGCGGCGACGCCCCGGCCGAGAGCCTGCCGCACCAGCGGCGCGGCCCCCAGACGCTGGACGGCCCGCAGGCCGGGCGGCGGCTGGAGCCCGGCAAGCGGCACGAACCGGGCAAGCCGGAGTCCGACGTGTACGCGGCGCGGACGCCCGAGCAGCACGGCCGGGCGGACGGTCCGGAGATCTCCGGGCTGACCGGCACCCCCGGGCTGACCCGGCTGCGCGGCGACCGCGGCGGGCGGCCGGGCGGGCGCCCCGGGAGCGTTCCCGGGCTGCTGCCGGGATCCGCTCGTAGCACGGCTATGCCAGGTCAACGGGATCGCCCCGTAGGGTGAGACGTATGAACGACCGCATGGTGTGGATCGACTGCGAAATGACCGGGCTCTCGCTCCGGCATGACGCGCTGATCGAGGTGGCCGCCCTAGTCACCGATTCCGAGCTGAACGTCCTCGGTGACGGGGTGGACATCGTTATCCGGCCGCCCGCCGAGGCGCTGGAGACCATGCCGGAGGTGGTGCGCGAGATGCACACCGCCTCCGGCCTGCTCGACGAGCTGCCCGGGGGGACGACGCTCGCCGAAGCGGAGAAACAGGTGCTCGACTATGTGCGCAGCTATGTACCGGAGCCGCGCAAGGCACCGCTGTGCGGAAACTCGGTGGGCACCGACCGGGGCTTTCTCGCCCGCGACATGCCCGGCCTCGAACAGCATCTGCACTACCGGATCGTGGACGTCTCCTCCATCAAGGAGCTGTCCCGCCGCTGGTACCCGCGGGCGTACTTCAACAGCCCGCCGAAGAACGGCAACCACCGCGCGCTGGCCGACATCCGGGAGAGCATCGCGGAGCTGCGGTACTACCGCGAGGCGGTCTTCGTCCCGGCCCCCGGCCCGGACACGGACACCGCGCGGGCCATCGCGGCGAAGCACGTGCTGCCCGCCGAATGAGGTCAGTGCTTAAGGCCCCGTAAAAGGCTGGCGCGAGCACCCGCCAAAACCCTGTATGCTTCTTCTCGGCCGGTGCGGGAAGCAGCAAGCGCCGGTCGTGGTGGGTGTAGCTCAGCTGGTAGAGCACCTGGTTGTGGTCCAGGATGTCGCGGGTTCGAGTCCCGTCACTCACCCTGATGGGGCAAGCCCATGACCTGCGGAAACGCGGGTCATGGGCTTGTCTGTCGTTTGGCCGTGGCCAAACCATTGCCCGACCACCCACCGGTGAGAGTCGGCTGCAACAGAACGGTAGCTACAAGACCCGATAGAAATATCACTTTCTGAATTGACCCCGTCGCACAGTGTGTGGCTCTTCGGAACCGATCCTGTGCAGGGGGCTGTAGGTGATCCGGTTGTACCGCGGGTCGCTGACGGGCACATCGGGGCCGCCCTGCAGAAAGCCGCCCACATTGCCGATGATCTCTCCGGTATCGCCCGAAGGATCGATGGAGGAGAACCACGGTCCGCCCGAGACCCCGCCCCACATACCGGCGCAGTCGATCTGCATCTGGTTGTAGCTCGGCAGCGCAGTCGTCTGGACATCGGGGCAGCGGAACGCGCGGTCCTGCGAGTCGTACTTGACCATCGGGTAGCCGATGACGGTCACCTTGTTGTTGCAACCCGGCGTGTGCGCGAGAGAGTTGGCGCCCACGACGTCCTGGATGTACCGACCGTTGTTGTCCTTCAGGCTCGCGAAGGCGAAGTCCAGGTCGGACCTGGGACTCCTGTCCGAGGCGTACTGCGAGTCGCGGAACCACTCCTTGACCGGCCACACCCCGTACGGCTGGTCGGCAGCCGACTTGGTGTGGTCGTACATGGGAACGAACATCCCATTGCTGCCGACGCAGTGCCCAGCGGCATTGTCGCTACAGAGGCTGCGGCCTGCTCCATAGCGCACGACCGAACCGCGCCAGAGGCGGACGCACGAGAGCCGGGCGGCGCCGGCCAGCAGGACGTTGCGCAGCACGATGATCGCGACGCCCCGGTCGGTATCGGTGACAACGTCGGAGAGTAGAGCTGGTGGCCGAGTGTGGTGACTGCGGTGGCCAGCAGGATCAGGGCGGCCACCGGCCGGTGAACGGATCTGCTCGACGGTGAGGCAGACAGAGGCGAGGCCAGCCAGCCAGATCATGTACTGCGGGCTGATGACTCGGCTGGCGAGAACCAAGAAGAGCAGAACCGCCGGGAGCGCAGCGTCGTAGGGCATGGCGGCGGTCTACTGCGTGGCGCGGGCGCGCCACGGCAGGAGCCAGCCGAGCGCGGGAGCGTCGGCAGGGCCTTGCCCGTCCAGCGAGGGCGAACTCTCGGCTCGCCCCGTTACGGAGTGCGGTGAACCTCTCGTAGATGTCAGTCAGTCGTTGGGCGCCGCGCTCACCGCTGCGAGCGTGGTGAACTACCCCACACAGTGGTGGCATTGGTCCTTCGGTGACCGCTACTGGGCTCTGGTCACGGGAAGGTCCGCTGCATGCTACGGCCCCAAGGAGACTGGCCCGGCTCTGCCAGACTGACCGATCACGCGGCCATGGCGGGGCGTCCGCCCCAGCGGATGCCCTTCTCCCTGCGGAGGCGGGCGCGTTCGCGACGTTGGGCGGCGAGGACGCTGAGCTGTACTCGCCGCCTCGATCGCTGTGCAGGATGCAGCCGCGCTGCAGATCGCCTCTGCCATGGGCCATCCGCAGTGCGTCGAAGACGAGTTCGGCGCGGTGGTGGTCGGCCATGGCGTAGCCGACTATCTCGCGGGTGGCAAAGTCCTGCCAGCAGGCGAGGTAGAGCCAGTCTTCCCGAGTCGGCAGGTAGGCGATGTCCCGCACCGGCTTGGTCCCGGCCGCATGGGGTGAAGGCTCGGCCGATCAGGTCTGGTGTCGGCAGCAACCACCCGTCCGGGCGGGTCAGCGGGCGGTGTCCGCGGCGAGTGACACCGCGGATCCCGCCTCGCGCATGACCCGCTCCACCCGCCTACGCCCGCCCGAGCCGCGTCAACTCAGCGTGCACGCGTGGGACACCCGTAGGCACCTTTGGACGCCAGATGAATGACCGTGATCTCGTGGGCGAGCGCGTCATCAGCACGCTCACGTGGCCGCCGGACCCCCTTCGCCTCCAACCAGGCGTGCAGCGAGGAACGAGCCACGGCCAGGACATGGCACAGCAGGGCAACCGGATAGAGGGCCTTCTCCACAGCGATGAACCGGTGGACCTCGCTCATCGATCACGGTCCTTCGCGAAGGAGGCCGCGGTGCACTCAACCCGTCAGCGCGACATCCCAGGTGACGGAGGATGTAGCGCATGGCGAGGTTGGGTCGTCCGGGTATGTCGGACGCACAGAAGCGTGAGTTGTGGGACCGCTGGAAGCCAGGTGAGTCGATCAACGAGATCTCGCGGGCACTGGGCAGGCCGCGTGGCTCGATCTTCACGATCCTGACTTCCAACGGCGGATACGTTCCACCGGTCCAGCAACGGCAAGTGGGTCAATTGACCCTTCATGAGCGGGAGTCGACCTCGCGCGGTCTCGACGCCTTCGTCGTGGTCACGCCCGAGTACAACCACGGCTTTCCCGCGGTGCTGAAGAACCGGATCGACTGGCACTACGCCGAGTGGCGGACCAAACCCGTGGGCTTCGTCTCCTACAGCGGGGTCTGCGGTGGACTGCGTGCGGCGGAGCAACTACGCCAGGTCTCCCGTGAGTTGCACGCCGTGGCGATCCGCGATGTGGTGAGTCTCCACAACGCCTCGCAGCAGTTCGACGAGGCCGGTGCGCTGACAGATCCAGCAGGGCCTTCGGCTGCCGCCGAATCCCTGCTGGACCAACTGTCGGGCGTTGGCGTCAGCGGTGGGCGGTGACGTAGTAGAGCTCCATCTCCTCCCACATCAGGGGAACCGGCTCGCTGGCGACCGTGAGGCCCTTCTGCCGTAGCAGGGCCTCGACCTCGGCCAGCGCGCCGTCTGTGTTGTTCACCTCCAGCAGGACGTTGCGCACCTTCGCCCAGTCCGCGTCGTCGATCCCGCGTAGTACCTCCAACTCCGCGCCCTCGACGTCGATCTTGAGCAGATCGATGGTGGTGATTTCGGGGTGGTTTTCCGCCAGGAAGCGAGACAGCCGGTCCACCTTGACCGCGATCGTCGTGGCTTGGAACAGGTCGATGGCCGCCTGCTCACCGAGCCGTTCGCCCATCAGGCGCTTCTGCAGGACTTTCTCCTCCGGATGGAGGGTGGAGTTGCCGGGCATCGCCGGATAGTAGGTGAAGGTGGCCTCATGGGCTTCGGAGCCGATGGCGTACGGGTACACCGTGACATCGCCGATCTGGTGCAGCTCCAGGTTCTGCCGCAGCGCCTGGTGGTTCTCCGGAGCGGGTTCGAAGGCGATTATCCGGCCCGCCGGGTACTTCTGCTTCATGTACAGGGAGAACAGCCCGATGTTCGCCCCCACGTCGATGATGAACGGCGCCTCGGGAAGCCCGGGCTGGTCGTAGCTGTTGTCCTTGAATATCTCCTGGTAGATAAAGCGGGCTTCGAACTCCCCGCTGGCGTAGCAGGAGAATCCCTCTTCCATTTCGATGAGGTGCAGGCCCATGAGCAGTGGACTCCTTCCGCTGGGTCCGGAGCGTCGGCCAGCCGCCGGCCCGCCCCGGTCAGTGATGTTTCCACGTGAATAGTGGAGTTCCGCTCGCGGCCCGCTTGAATCCCGGCTGTGTATTCCTGAAACGAGCGGTTGCCGGTAATTCTTCTGGAGACCGGGCAGGCCTTTCTGTGGCAGCATCCCGACCATGAGAATCCTTTTTCCCGCCGCACCCGGATACGGGCTGCTGCTACCGGTCATCCCGTTGGCCTGGGCCGCTCGGGCGGCCGGCCACGAAGTCCTGCTGGCGACCACCGCCTATGTGACCAAGGCCGCCGCCGAGTCGGGGCTGCCGACGGTGGACGTCTTTCCGACCCGCGACGTCGGCGCGGACCTGCTGCTCGGTTCGAAGGGGCAGGCCCCGCAGACCGAGGAGCCGGGGGACGGACTGCCGCCCGGGTACTGGAGCCTGGCCGGCGCGATGCGGCCCTTCGACCTGTTCACGCTCGCCATGACTGAGGGCACCATCGAGGTCGGCCGCGACTTCGGCGCGGACCTCGTGGTCTACCCGTCCGACCACGCCGCGGGGATGCTGGCCGCCGCCGCGCTGGGCGTACCCGCCCTGGAGGTCGGCAACCGCGTCTCCTGGTCGATGCGCGACGACGGCGTCAAGGCGAGCGGCGCGCAGAACCACCGGACCGGGGTCATCCCCGACAACTCGCCGATCATCGCCGGGCTGCGGGAGCGGTTGGGCATCGGCGACCGGCGGCCCGATCTGATCGCCCGGATCGATCCGCGTCCGCCGAGCCTCGGTGGCCTGGCGACCGACGCCCCGGATCCCGCGGGCGGCGCCGAGTGGTGGCCGATGCGCTACATCCCTTACAACGGGGGTGCGTTGGTGCCCGACTGGGCGCTGCGGCGACCGCAGCGGCCGAGGATCTGCCTGACCCTCGGCACCGTCATCCCGCTGATGTCCGATGGCAGCAAGCTCTCGCAGCTGATGCAGGCACTGGGCGAGTTGGACGCCGAGGTGGTGCTCGCCGACCACTCGACGGATTTCTCCGCTCTCGGGGCGCTGCCGGAGAACGTACGACTGGCCGGGTACCTGCCGTTGTCGGCCTTCCTGGACACCTGCTCGCTGATCGTGCACCACGGCGGCTCCGGCACCACGGCCGCCGCGCTGCACCACGGTGTTCCGCAGTTGATCCTGCCCGAGGGCGCCGACAACCCCCTGGTCGCGCAGCGGGTGGTCGACTGCAAGGCCGGTCTTTCGCTGCCCTTCGCCGACATCGAGCTGACCGCGGTGCGGGAGCTGGTCCGCCGCCTGCTCGGTGAACCCGCGTACGCGCAGGCGGCACGGGCGGTCAGCGAGGAGATGGCGACCCAGCCCAGCCCGGCGTCCGTCATCGACCGGCTGGTACGGCAACTGGCCCTCCGTTAGGCACCGTCAAGCTCGGATCAGCACTTGGGAGCTCCACTTGTTCTCCACAACGGCAGACTTCAGCAGCTGGTTCGCCGATCGCTGTCGGGCGCACGAGTACCACGTGTCCCGGGTCCCGCTCGACCGGCTCGATGGATGGCGGTTCCAGCGGGGTACCGGGAACCTGGTCCACCGCAGCGGTCGCTTCTTCTCCGTCGAGGGCCTGGATGTCCGGGGCGCGGGCCGCGAGGTCGACGCATGGCAGCAACCGATCATCGTGCAGCCCGAATACGGGATCCTCGGGATCCTGGTCAAGAGGTTCCACGGCGTCCCGCACTTCCTGCTCCAGGCCAAGATGGAACCGGGCAACGTCAACCTGGTGCAGCTCTCGCCCACCGTGCAGGCGACGAAGAGCAACTACACCCGGGTACACGGCGGCAAGCCGGTGCCCTATCTGGAGCACTTCATCACCCCGCACCGCGGGCGCGTGCTCCACGACGCGCTCCAGTCCGAGCAGGCCTCCTGGTTCCTGGGCAAACGCAACCGCAACATGGTCATCGAGGTCGACGAGGAGGTCGAACTGCTCGATGACTTCTGCTGGTTGAGCGTCTCCCAGATCAGCGAACTGCTCACGGTCGACAACCTGGTCAACATGGACACCCGGACCGTGCTCTCCGGCGCGACCCCGTTCCGCCTGACCGGCTTCGACGGAGGCACGCCCTTCCGCGAGGCGCTGAACCGCTCGTGGTGGCCGGGGGCGGCCCCGCACCGCGACACGGCAGCGCTGCTCAGCTGGTTCACCGACGCGAAGTGCCGGTCCTCACTGGCCCGGCAGCGCATTCCGCTGTCAAAGGTGAGCGGTTGGTCGAGAGCCGATGAGGCCATCGCCCACGACGAGGGCAAGCACTTCACCGTGGTGGGGGTCGACGTCCAGGCCAGCAGCCGCGAGGTCGCCAGTTGGTCGCAGGTGATGCTCCAGCCGCGCAGCGAGGGTGTCATCGCCTTCCTGGCCAAGCCCATCAACGGCGTGATGCACCTGCTGGTACAGGCCAGGACCGAGACCGGGGCCGGTGATCTGATCGAACTGGCGCCGACGATCCACTGCCAGCCGGGCAACTACCCGCTCAACGGCGCCCGGCCGAGGTACCTGGACGAGGTGATCGGCGCGCCGAGGGAGCGCATCCGCTTCGAGTCGGTGCACTCCGAGGAGGGGGGCCGCTTCTACCACGCACAGAACCGGTACATGCTGGTCGAGGCCGATGACGACTTCCCTACCGAAGTCCCGGAGAACTACGTTTGGATGACGCTTCGTCAGCTCACTGAGTTCGTGCGCTACGGCAACTACATCAATGTGGAGGCCAGAAGCCTGTTGACCTTCCTCAACTTTGCCGACCTGGAGCCCCCGTTGCTGCGGGACGCCGCTTAGCGTTACAAACCCTGAGGGGGCCTGCCGGATGGCAGGCCCCCTCAGGGTTGGCTCGGGGGCCGATCAGACCCGCGCCTTGAGCGGCTCCCACCAGGCACGATGGTCCCGGTACCAGCGCACCGTGGCAGCCAGGCCGTCCTCGAACCGCACCCGCGGGGCGTAGCCGAGCTCTTCGCGGATCTTGGTCCAGTCGACCGAGTACCGGCGGTCGTGTCCCTTGCGGTCCTCGATGTAGACGACGTAGCTGTCCCAGTCGGCGCCGAGCGGCTCCAGCAGCAGGCGGGTGATCTCGTTGTTGGACAGTTCAGCACCGCCGCCGATGTTGTACACCTCCCCGGCACGCCCTCGGGTCCGTACGAGCTCGATGCCCTGCACGTGGTCGTCGATGTGCAGCCAGTCCCGCACGTTGCCGCCGTCGCCGTACAACGGCACCTTCCGGCCCTCCAGCAGGTGAGTGGTGAACAGCGGGATGAGCTTCTCCGGGAACTGGTGGTGCCCGTAGTTGTTGGAGCAGCGGGTCACCCGCACGTCCAGGCCGTGCGTGCGGTGGTAGGAGAGCGCGACCAGGTCGCTGGACGCCTTCGAAGAGGAGTACGGGGAGTTGGGCTGCAGCGGATCGGTCTCGGGCCAGGAACCCGTCTCGATCGAGCCGTAGACCTCGTCGGTGGAGATGTGCACGAACCGCTCGACGCCCGCCCGGTGCGCGGCGTCGACCAGGGTGTGCGTGCCCAGTACGTTGGTCCGCACGAACTGGCCACCGTCGTCGATCGAACGGTCCACGTGTGACTCGGCCGCGAAGTGGACCACCTGGTCGTGCTCGGCCATCAGTCCCGCGACCGTTTGGGCGTCGCAGATGTCGCCCTGGACGAACGAGAAGCGCGGATGCGAGCGCACCTCGTCCAGGTTGGCGAGGTTACCCGCGTAGGTGAGCTTGTCCAGCACCGTCACGGAGACGTCGTCCGGCCCCTCGGGGCCCAGCAGCGTGCGGACGTAGTGGGAGCCGATGAAACCGGCGCCGCCGGTCACCAGGAGACGGGTCGTCATGACGAGATCTGCACCTTACTGTGGTCACCGAGTACGAGCCGGTGGGCGGACGGGTTGCGCGGGGCCGGCGTCACCTGCACGTCGCGGCCGATGAGCGAGGCCTCGACGCGGCGCACACCGGTGAGCGTCGAGTCCCGCAGGACGATGGAGTACTCCACCTCGCTGTCCTCGATGCGGCACCCCTCGGAAACGGAGGTAAACGGCCCGATGTACGAGCCGCTGATCACGGCACCGGCTCCGATGACCACGGGGCCGACGATGCGACTGCCGCTGACCGTTGCGCCCTTCTCGATCCGGACCCGGCCGATGATCTCGCTGCTGCCGTCGACCACCCCGGCCGTGCAGGGCTCGATCGTCTCCAGCACCGAGCGGTTGACCTCCAGCATGTCGGCGACGTTGCCGGTGTCCTTCCAGTAGCCCGAGATCGTGGTCGAGCACACGTCCCGTCCCTGGTCGATGAGCCACTGGATGGCATGGGTGATCTCCAACTCGCCGCGCTCGGAGGGCCGGATGGCGCGCACGGCATCGTGGATGGTCGGGGCGAAGAGGTAGACGCCCACCAGGGCGAGGTCGCTCTTGGGATGCTCAGGCTTCTCCACCAGCGAGGCCACCCGGCCGTCCGCGTCGAGCTCCGCCACGCCGAACGCCCGGGGGTCGAGGACCTGCGTCAGCAGGATGCTGGCATCCGGCCGCTCCGCACGGAACTCCTGGACCAGACCGGTGATACCGCCGACGATGAAGTTGTCACCGAGGTACATCACGAAGTCGTCGTCGCCGAGGAAGTCCCGTGCGATCAGGACCGCGTGGGCTAGCCCCAGCGGCGCCTCCTGGCGTATGTAGGTCACGTCGAGGCCGAAGCGGGAACCGTCCTGCACCGCCTCGCGGATCTCGTCGGCCGTGTCTCCCACGACGACGCCGACCTCGGTGATGCCGGCCTCGGCGATCGCCTCCAGACCGTAGAAGAGAACGGGTTTGTTGGCCACCGGCACCAGCTGTTTGGCCGATGTGTGGGTGATGGGGCGCAGCCGGGTCCCGGACCCGCCGGACAGTACGAGCGCCTTCATGTACGAGCCTCCAGAGCAGACGACACCGGTCTTCCCTCCGTCCGAGCGTGGCCGCCGCCGCTGCAGCAGAAGTCGAGCCGTGGCGGAGGAGCGCCGGAACGCCGACCTCCAGGGCCGGGTGTTCAAGCCGGGTTCAAGGCCGTGGACGCAGACTCGCTGATCCCGGACCGGGCCGCCCATGGCCCCTCCACCCCGAGATCCGCGGAGGCCTCATCCACATGCACGCCACGGCGACTTTCACGGACATCTACGTGGCCGTTTCCCAGTTCTACGGCAGGCAGGTCCAGTTGCTCGACAGCAACCGGTTCGAAGAGTACGCCCAGACCTTCACCGCAGACGGGGAGTTCCAGCACACCCCCGGCGTTCCGCCGGCGCGCACCCACACCGGGATCATCGAGGAACTGCGCCGGTTCAACACCCGGTTCGACGACGATCCGGTGCAGCGGCGGCACATGTTCAGCATGCTCAACCTGAGCCGGCGGGAGGACGGCGCCTTCGACGCCACCTTCTACGCGCTGGTCCTCACCACCCGTCCCGGCGGCAAGCAGCCTGTTGTCGGCCCGAGTTGCCTGGTGCACGACGTTCTGGTGATCGAGGACGGCGAAGTGCGCAACCGGTCCCGCCGGGTGACCCACGACCACATGTTCAACCTCTGACATCGGTGCGGAACCGCTGTCCCACCTGGAAAGGAATCCCATGACTGGCAAGCCGGTCGCCCTGATCACCGGATCGTCATCCGGAATCGGTGCCGCCATCGCCCGCCGCATGTCCGCCGAGGGCATGGCGGTCGTCGTCAACTCGGTGCGCAGCGTCGAGGCGGGAGAGGAGTTGGCCGCGTCCCTGCCCGACGCCAGGTTCGTCCGCGCCGACGTCTCCGACGAGGCCCAGGCCCAGCAACTCGTCGACGACGTTGTCGCGCAGTACGGACGGCTGGACCTGCTGGTCAACAACGCCGGCGTCACCCGGCCGATCCCGCACGCGGACCTGGCCGCCGCGACCGGAGACGTCTGGCGGGAGATCCTCGGCGTCAACGTCATCGGCACCTGGCAGACGACGGCCGCGGCCGTGCCGTGGCTGCGCAGGTCGCCCGGTGGCGGCCATGTCGTCAACATCTCCTCGATCGCCGGTACCCGTCCGGCCGGCAGCTCCATTCCGTACGCCGTGAGCAAGGCCGCGGTGGACCACATGACCCGGCTGCTCGCCGGGGCGCTCGGCCCGGACATCCGGGTCAACGCGGTCGCGCCCGGTCTGATCGACACCCCGTGGACCAAGGGCTTCACTGAGATCCGGGACCGGGTCGAGGCCACCACCCCGCTGCGCCGGGTCGGCGCGCCCGAGGACGTGGCCGAGGTCGTGGCCGGGCTCCAGCGCGCCGGTTACACCACTGGCGAGGTCGTTCTCGTCGACGGCGGCGCACACCTGCTGATCTGAGTCGGAAGGGTTACCGCGATGAAGCTTGGCGTGAACCTGACCTATCAGGGTGCGTCAGAACTGGCCGTCGCCGCAGAACGCCTCGGCTACGACGTCGCCTTCGCCCCCGAAGGCTACCGATCGGACGCGGCCAGCGTGCTCGGCCTGGTCGCCGGACGGACCAACCGGATCGGGCTGGCCTCGGGCGTGATGCAGATCCCGGCCCGCACACCGGGGTTGGCGGCGCTGACCGCGGCGACGCTCAACTCGCTCTCCGGCGGCCGGTTCCGGCTGGGCCTCGGGGTGTCCAACCCGGACGTCTCCGACGGCTGGTACGGGGTTCCCTTCGACCGGCCGCTGGAGCGCACCCGCGAGTACGTAGAGATCGTGCGGATGGCACTCGCCGGCGAGCCGGTGGTCTACGAGGGTCGGCACTACCGGCTGCCGTACTCGGGCTCCGGCGGCGCCCCGCTGCACGTCATCACCGAGCCGGCGGGCACCCGCGTGCCCGTCTACCTGGGCGCGGTGGGGCCGCGCAACCTCCAGTTGGCGGGCGAGATAGCCGACGGCTGGATCGGCGTGTTCGCCGCGCCCGAGCAGGTCGCGGAGTCGGTCGAGCGGATCGCCGTCGGCCGTGCCCTGCGCGGCTCGGCCATGGCCGGATTCGAGGTGATCCCGTGCCTGGCCACCGCAGTGGGCGAGGACATCGAGGGCTGTGTAGACATGCTGCGCGCCCACTACGCCCATCTGATGGGCATCGGCGATCCCGCGCGGAACTTCTACTGCAAGCTGGCCGCCCGGCTCGGCTGGCCGCAGGAGGCGCAGGAGGTTAGCCTGCGGGTGCGGGCCGGTGACCGGGCGGGGGCGGCCGCGGCCCTGCCCGCGGGCTTCGTCGACCAGACGTCACTGGTCGGCCCGGTCTCCCGGATCGCACAGCGGATGGCGGCCTATGCCGCGGCCGGGGTGACCACCTTGAGCATCATGATCTCGGCGGCGGCCACCGATCTGACGGGCCGACTGGCCATCCTGGAGCAGGCCATGAATGCGCTGGAGAAGTCTGGAGTCGGCGGCTGATCCCGCGAACAGCGAACTGCGCGCTGAGGACATCGTCCTCAGCGCGCAGTTCGCCTTCCGGCTCGACTGGGTTCACCAGGCCACCGGCAGGTGGCGTGGGCCGCGGATCAACGCGGTCTCCGCACGCCAGACGACCTCGGGTTGCGGTACCGCCAGACGCAGTTCGGGGAACTCGCGCAGAAGCGTGCCGAGTGCGATCCGGATCTCCGTCCTGGCCAGTTGGGCGCCAAGGCAGAAGTGCGGTCCGTACCCGAACGCCAGGTGCGGATTGTGGTTCCGGTCGAGGTCGAGCAGTTGCGGATCGGTGAAAACCGCGTCGTCGAAGTTGGCCGAGACCATCGCGGGGAAGACCGCCTCCCCCTCGCACACGGTGGTACCCGCCAACTCCACGTCCTCGGTGGCGATCCTTGGCAGGGACTCGCTGCCGCCCAGCGGGACGTGCCGCAGCAGCTCCTCCACCGCGGTGTCGAGCCGCTCCGGACGCTCCACCAGACCGGACCAGAGCCCTTCGGTGAGCAGGGTGTAGACGAAGTTTGCGATCGCGTTGGCGGTGGTCTCATGTCCGGCCGCCAGGATGGTGACACCAAGGCTGACCAGCTCCTCCTCGGTCAGCCGCCCCTCGTCCTCGTCCCGGGCCGCGATGAGCTGGGAGAGCAGGTCGTCCTGCGGCTCGGCGCGGTGGCGGGCGACGTGTTCGGTGAGGTAGGCCATGAGCGAGACCGCGGCCTGCTGGACCTCCTCGGCCGCCACACCGGTGCCGCTGAAGAGCAGCTCCGAGAAGCGCTCGAAAAGGTGCCGGTCGGCGGCGGGCACGCCGAGCATCTCGCATATCACCGTGACCGGCAGCGGCATCGAGAACGCCGCGACCAGGTCTACCGGCGGGCCCGCCGCGCGCATGTCCGCGACCAGTTCACCAACCAGATCCTCGATACGGGGCCGCCACAGCTCGACGTTGCGACGGGAGAACGCCCCCGAGACCAGTCGGCGCAGCCTGGAGTGCTCCGGCGGATCGAGGGAGAGGATGTCGCCGCCCGGGTTGAGCCACTCCTTGGTCCGCGGGACGTCGGCCTGCACTGTGGCGGCCCGGGAGAACCGGGGATCGCCCAGCACAGTCCTGACCTCGGCCTGTCTGGTCACCAGCCAGCCCTCACCACCGTAGGGCAGTGCCACCCGCTGCACCGGGCACTTGGCCCGCAGCTCGGCGAACTCCGTCGGCACCTCCAACCGGTGGCCGTCCGGGAACGGGTATGTCATCGCCTGGTCCGGTGTCGTCACCAGTACTCCTCACTGTGTTGTGGCCTCGGTCGGTGATGGGCGGTCAGGCGGGCACCGCGGCGACGGCCGGCTGCTTCTTGCGCGGGGCGGAGAAGCGGCGCATGAGCGGCCGTTCGACCACCACGAACAGCGCCACACCGAGCAGTTGGATGACCGTGAAAAGCACCACCACGATGAGCAGGCCCGTGCCCACTCCGAACTGCTTGCCCTCGCCCACCAGGTGCCGGGTCAGCCCCAGCAGCGGGAAGTGGACCAGATAGGCGGCGTAGGAGGAGTTGCCGAGCAGCACCATGAACCTGTTGCTCAGCCAGCTCGGCTTGTCCGCCAGATCGCGGGCCGCGATACCGGCGACGATCAGGCAGAGGCCGATCGTGAGCAGGCCGCTGACCCGGAAGGTCTCGGGGAGCTGGAACATCAGAGCGGTGAGTGCGGCTGTGAGCAGCACCCCCCACCACACCATGAACCGCGGCCGGCGCCCGGTCTGCAGGATGCGGGCCAGGAAGACACCGAGTAGGAATTCAGGCATCCGGGCGAGCGGGAAGAAGTCGGTGAAGTAGTCCTGGTTCCAGGACATGTTCTGCCCCGGCGCGTGCGGACCGGCAAGGAAGTAATGCGTGGCGGTGGGGATCGCGATGATCACCACGGCGCATCCCGCGAACCAGGTCCACAGGCGGTTGTCGGCGATCCGCCGGATCGGGCGGATCAGCAGCGGCAGGGCCAGGTAGAACACGACCTCGACGGAGACGGACCAGTTCACGCCGTACACGCTGAAGACGTAGGGCATCTTGGGCGTCCAGTCCTGCACCAGGAACAGGTTGGCGACCACCGGACCCGGTTTGGTCATGGCCAGCGAGCCGAGCAGCGACATCGGCCCCACGAACAGCAGCAACAGCAGGGTGCCGGCCCAGACGATCACGTGTCCGGGATAGATCTTGACAACCCGCCGCCGCCAGAACCGCAGCAGCGTGCTCCGCCACGGCTCACCCCAGGTGAGCACGAATCCGCTGAGCACGAAGAAGGTCGACAGCGCCGCCGTACCGTAGGGAAGGTACGTGCCCGCCTGGTTGATGGAATTGTTCGCGAAGAAATAGCCCGCGCCGAGGGCGTGGGTGATGAACACCGCGACGAACAGGATCGCGCGGTAGCCGGTCAGCGACGGAAGCTGACGGACCGGTGGGGAAGTGTTGGCCATGTTCCGGCTCCTGGGATATTGCGGGAGTGGGCCTCCCGACGCGGGACGAGGCCGAACGTAAGAGCGCACGCTAGGGCCTGACTTGAGCTCCAAGGCCGCGGATCGGCTGACATCGGCCGCCGATCTTGCCCCGTGCTGACGATCCGCGTTACAGTTCAAGCGAGCCCCGTATGGGCCTACGTATGGAGGTAGCGGCTACTCAGCCAGCACAGAGATCGGCACGTCCGTCTCTCGCAGCTTTGTCAACCCCTGAAGCGGGGGTTACTGCGCCCACTCCACTGCGTAGGCATGCGGGTATTTTTGTGTCGGTTTTTCTGTGCCGCCGCCCTCCTTCCGGAAACGAATCCGAAAGGAAGTGCATGAGCGAGGAGCAAGCCGAGAACTGGTCCGGCTTCGACGTCAACGCTTTCCAGCGCCAGATCATCGCCGAGTTCCGTGCGAACAACGGCAAGATGACCGGGATGTTCGAGGGCTGGTCGCTGACGGTGCTGACGACCGTCGGCGCCAAGAGCGGGCTGCCCCGGGAGACTCCCCTCGGATACCTTGAGTTCGACGGGAAGGGCGTCGTCGTCGCCTCCGCGAACGGCTCAGACCGCCATCCCGGCTGGTACCACAACATCCGCAAGAACCCCATCGTGACGGTCGAGACCGGCGAGGAGACCTACCAGGCCATCGCCGCCATTCCGCAGGGCGCGGAGCGTGACAGGCTCTTCGAGCGGGTGGTCGCCGAGGCACCCGGATACGGCGACTATCAGGCCAAGACCACCCGTGAGATCCCGGTCGTCGTGCTGCACCGGATCGAGGCCAAGCCCGGTGAGGAGCGGGTGAAGGGCATGGGGACCTGGGTCGTCGAGGTGCACGACTGGCTGCGCCAGGAGCTCAAGACGCTCCGCGCCCAGGTGGACAAGGTGGTCGACGGCACCGCGCAGACCATCGAGCGGACGCCGCCGGACCTCGCCCAGCAGATGCGCACCCACTGCCTCACCTTCTGCGGAGCGCTGCGCCGGCACCACACCGGCGAGGACATGGCCGTCTTCCCGCAGCTGGCTAAGCAGTTCCCGGCGCTGGCCCCGGCACTCGCCCAACTCAGCGAGCAGCACAAGGTGGTGGCGCGGCTTCAGGACTCGATCCAGGCGCTCATCGAGGGCTTCGTCCCGGGGGAGTCCGACCCGGTAGAGCTGCGCGCCGAGCTCGAGCGGCTGGCCGGCCAGCTTGAGTCGCACTTCGAGTTCGAGGAGCGCACCGTGGTGACGGCGCTGAACGCCACCGCCGAGGCACCGCCGTTCGCCTGATTCCGCACGGTGGAGGGGCGGTTCGTCCACCCCTCCACCGTCGCGGTAGCTCTTGAGCTGTCCTCTAGCGTCCGCTGCCAGCCTCGCCACCGGGAAGCCGCGGCAGATCGACGCGGCCATCAACCTGCGGCCGTATGTTCGATCGCCGCGCCTCGGAGGAGAGGAACCACGATGAGCAGCATCCCCGTCGGCGGCCAGCACCACACGCCGACCGCGAGGGGCGGGCAGCCGGAACTGCGGCGCACCGAGCACCTGAGGTACTCGATGGCGCCGGCCCAGACCCTTTATGAACTGGCCGCCGACGTCACACGCTGGCCCGCCATCTTCGGGCCGAGCGTCTTCGCCCAGCACCTGGGGCGCGGCCAGGGCACCGAGCGGTTCCGGCTGTGGGCCCAGGTGAACGGGGAGGTGAAGTCCTGGGTCTCCCGGCGCGAACTCGACCCCGACGCGCTGTGGATCCGCTTCGACCAGGAGCAGAGCGCGTCTCCCATCGCCAGCATGGGCGGCGAGTGGCACTTCCGGCCGCTGCCCGACGGCGGGACCGAGATCGTGCTGCTGCACGAGTTCACCGCCGTCGACGACAACCCGGAGACGGCCAGCTGGATCACCTCCGCACTCGACCGCAACAGCGCGGTGGAACTGGAGGCGCTCACCCGAATCGCCGAACTTGGGCGCCCGCTGGACGAGTTGGTGTTCTCCTTCACCGACACGGTGGCCCTCAAGCGGTCGGCCGCCGAGGTCTACGACTTCCTTTACCGCTCGGACCTGTGGCCGCAGCGGCTGCCCCATGTGCAGCGCGTGGTGCTGAAGGAGGACGAGCCCAACGTCCAGGACATGGTGATGGAGACGGTCACCGCGGACGGGTCCACGCACAGCACGCACTCCGTCCGGGTGTGCGTGCCCGGTCAGCTGATCGTCTACAAGCAACTGGTGCCGCCGAGGCTGCTGTTCGGCCACAGCGGACGGTGGGAGCTGGCCGGGGCGGGCGATGAGGTACTGGTGACGGCGGAGCACACCGTGGCGATCAACCCGGCCGCCGTCGCCGAGGTGCTGGGAGCCGGGAAGACGCTCGCCGACGCCCGGGAGTACATCCGCACCGCGCTGGGCCGCAACAGCCGCAGCACGCTCGCCCACGCCGGGACGTTCGCCCATGAGTGAGCGCAACGGGCCCCCGCGGGGCGGCACTTGGGACGGTGACTTCGCCGAGGTGGCGCAGGCCTTCCAGGGGCACTTCGCGGCCGGCGAGGAGATCGGCGCCGCCGTTTGCGTCTACCACCGGGGCCGGCCGGTGGTAGACCTGTGGGGCGGCTTCGCCGACCCCGACCGCACCGACCCGTGGCGGGCGTCGACCCTTGGAGTGCTCGCCTCCCCGACCAAGGCCCTGGTCTCCAGCGCCGCGCTGCTCCTGGTCGACCGCGGGGTACTGGAGCTGGACCGGCCGATCGCCGACCACTGGCCGGAGTTCGCCGCGAACGGCAAGGAGAAGATCACCCTGCGGATGGTGATGAGCCACCGCTCCGGTGTGGTCTGCCTGGACCACGACCCGATCACCGCGGACTACATGCACCGGCACACCCCGATCGCCGAGGCGCTCGCCGCGGCCAAACCGGAGTGGGAGCCGGACACCGCGCACGGCTACCACGCCGTGACCTACGGGTACCTGATCAGCGAACTGGTCCGCAGGCACACCGGCCGCACCGTCGGCGCGTTCTTCGCCGAGGAGATCGCCGCGCCGCTGGGCCTCGACTGCCACATCGGCCTGCCCGACCTGGGGGCGGTGCACCTGGCCACCATGATCCAGTCCAAGGCCGAGGACGTGATGTCCGGCGGCGACCCCGGCGACGCCATCGCCATGCTGGTCGAGCTCGGCAAACCCGACTCGCTCACCCACCGCTCGACGGTCGCCAGCATGGCCCTGGATCCGGAACCGGACCTGGCGGCGGAGGACCCGTCCTACGGCGGCTGGGCCAGTGCCCAGTCGCTGGCCAGGCTGTATGCCGCGCTCCTCGGCGAGGTCGATGGCTTCCGGCTGCTCAGCCCGCGGACCTCCGCCCATATCGGCCGGGTGCACGCGCAGGGCTCCTGCCGTATCACCATGATGTCCACCGCCTGGGGGCTGGGGTTCATGCTGCCCGACAGCCCGACCTTCCCGGCCTCGGCCGGACTGACCACCGCGTTCGGCTTCGACGGCGCCAACGGCACCTTCACCTTCGCCGATCCGCGGTACGACCTCGCCTTCGCCTACGTCCAGAACTCCGGTTCCCGGGAACTGGGCAGCATCGACGACCGCGCCCACCGGCTGGTCCAAGCCGTCTATTCGAGTGTCGAGCGGCGCTCACCCAAGGAGGAATCATGACCGCGACCCCAGTTGCCCTGGTGACCGGCGCCACCAGCGGAATCGGTCTGGAGGTCACCCGGCGCCTGGCCCGCGACGGCGCACGCGTCTACCTGTGCGCGCGGCGGGAGGACGTGCTGACCCAGACCGTCAAGTCCCTGCGGGACGAGGGCCTCGACGTCGACGGGCAGGCCTGCGACGTCACCTCGCGCGAGGACGTCCGCTCGTACGTCCGGGCCGCCACCGAGCGGTTCGGACCCGTGGACATCCTGGTGAACAACGCCGGCCGGTCCGGCGGGGGGATCACCAAGGAGGTTCCGGACGAGCTGTGGCTTGACGTGATCAACACGAACCTCAACAGCGTCTTCATGGTGACCAAGGAGGTCCTGAACAACGGCGGCATACTGGACCGCGGCTGGGGGCGGATCGTCAACATCGCTTCTACAGGCGGCAAGCAGGGCGTCGTCAACGGCGCTCCGTACTCCGCCGCCAAGCACGGCGTGGTCGGGTTCACCAAGGCGCTCGGCCTGGAGCTGGCGAAGACCGGGGTGACCGTGAACGCCGTCTGCCCGGGCTTCGTCGAGACGCCGATGGCCGAGCGGGTGCGCGAGGTGTACTCCGGGCTGTGGGGGGTCCCGGCGGACGAGGTGCTCGAGCGGGTGAGCGCCCGGGTGCCGATCGGCCGCTACGTGGTGCCCGAGGAGGTGGCGGCGATGGTGGCCTACCTGGTCGGCCCGGCCAGCGACGCGGTGACCGCCCAGGCGCTGAACGTCTGCGGTGGTCTCGGCAACTACTGACCGGCCAGCACGGCGAGGGGGCGTTCCTCCGGCTCTGGTCCGGGGAACGCCCCTTCGGCGTGGGCGATTTCGGGTGGCGGTTCAGGTGCCCCGGTCGGCCAGTGCGGCCAGGGTGAGGGACAGCTGTCCCGCGTCGTCGGTCCGGTGGGCGACCACTCCCGGGGTGATCCGGCGGCACAGGCCGCCGAGGACCTTGCCGGGGCCCACCTCCACCAGGCGACCCGCGCCCTCGGCCGCCAACCGCAGTGCCGTGCCAGTCCAGTTGACCCGACCGGTGAGCTGACGGCGCAGGCAGGCGCGTGCATCGGCGCCGTCGGCCACCGGCGCCGCGCTGAAGCTGGAGATGACCGGGATCACCGGGTCGCGGAACTCCACCTCCTCCAGGGCCGCCGCGAACTCGTCCTCGATGCCGCCGAGGAGCGTGCAGTGCGCGGCGCCGCCGATTTCCAGCATCACCACGCGGTCGGCGCCGGCCTGCCAGACCAGTTCGGCAAGCGCGTCCACCCCGCCGGTCTGCCCGGAGATCACCACCTGGGTGAAGTCGTTGTGGTTGGCGACCTCCACGACCTCCCCGGAAGCGGCTGCGGCCTTGGCGCACATCTCCTCCACAGTCGCCAGGTCGAGGCCGACCACCGCCGCCATCTTGCCCGGCACCCGCTCGTTGGCCGACATCATCAGCTCGCCGCGCAGCCTGACCAGCCGCAGCGCATCGGTCCAGTCGAGGACGCCGGCGCACACCAGCGCGCTGAACTCGCCCAGGCTGTGCCCGGCCGCGATGTCGGGCATCAGCCCGTGCGCCCGCAGCACCTCAAGCGCCACCACACTGGTCAGCACCACGGCGGGCTGGGTGACCGGCATCTGCCGCAGTTCCTGGGCCGGGCCCTGCCAGCACAGCCGGGACAGTTCGAAGCCGAGCAGCTCGTCGGCGCGGCGGTAGTACGCCTCGGTCAGCTTCGGCCAACGCCGCATCAGGTCAAGCCCCATCCCTACTCGTTGCGAGCCTTGGCCGGGGAAGAGGAAGGCGATCTGGTCCATTGCAGGCACTCACTCTCGGCTGGTGGCAAGGGTTGGCAGTCTTCCGGAGCGGGCTACACCACGGCTTGAACACCGCTTCACCCTGCGAAAGGGCGGCTCAAGCGGTTCTCTGGTGCGATCTGCGACCGTGCGGCAACCGCCCTGCGGCGGTCGATTGCGAGGAGGAGAAGCGGCATGCAGAACAAGGCGCTGACCCGCCGGGGATTCCTGGGCCTGGGTGCGGCTGTCGGTGGCGCGGCGGTGGTCGGCGCCGCGGCGCCCCCGACCTGGGCGGGGGAACGATCCCGGCAGGAGCAGCTGTGGCCGACCACCTTGAACCTGCCCGACGGACTGCATCCGGACGCCCTGGCGATCGGCAGGCTCCCCTTCGCTTACTTCGGTTCGCTGCTCACCGCCGCGGTCTACCGAGCCGACCTCGTCACCGGTGAAGGCGAGTTCATCTTCCCGGGGCTCGGCTCGGGGCACAACGCGATCGGGCTGGCGCTGGACCACTTCGGGCGGCTGTTCATCGGAGGCGGGTGGGGCCGGACCATCACCGTCATGGACGGCCTCACCGGAACGGTGCTCAGAACCTACGAGGGACTGGGCGCCGCCAACACCTGTGTGAACCTCGCGACCGTCACGCACGAGGCAGCGTGGTTCACCGACGGCTTCAACGGAGTACTGTTCGGTGTGCCGTTCGGCCCGGGCGGCACGCTGCCCGAACCGGACGGGATCGTCACGCTGCCGCTGACCGGCGAGTGGCAGCAGAGCCAGAACCACTGGACGATCACCGGCGCCGGCATCGCGCCGACCCCCGACGGCCGGGCCCTGCTGGTCATCAACCAATACGTCGACGGCGGCGCCCTGTTCCGGGTCGACCCGCGCACCGGCGACGCCCGCCAGGTCCCCGTCGATGGCGCCAAGTTCCCGACCACCAACGGGATCGCCGTCAGCCACCGCACGATGTACGCGCCGTCCCAGAAGGACCTCGCGGTGCTGCGGCTCGCTGCGGACGGCACCAGTGGCGCCCTCGTCCGCCGCATCACCGACCCCCGGTTCGACACACCGAGCGCCGTCGCTCCCTTCCGGGACCGGCTGTACCTGACCAACTCGCGGTTCCCACTTCCACCGACGCCGACCACGGCGTACAACGCGGTGGCCATCCCACGGCCCGAGTAGTCCAGGAGCAGGAGCCCGGCCCCGGCCGGGCTCCTGCTCTCTTGCCGAAAAGCACCGTCCTGAGAAAGGGAACGCATGGCCGACGACGGCATCCAACTGGTCGAGCTGGCCGAGGGGTTCTCCTGCTACGCCGACGACGAGGCCACCGCCCACTTCGGCTACCGGGAGATCTTCGAGGACGACTGCTACGCCTTCGACCTCCCGGAGGCGCCGGTCGTGGTCGACGCAGGCGCGGGCATCGGACTGTTCACCCTGTTCATCAAGCGCAGATATCCGCGGGCCCGGGTGATCGCCTTCGAGCCGGTGCCGGGCAACGTCCGGCTGTTGCGGCGCAATCTGGCGCTGCACGGCATCGCGGACGATGTCGTAATCCGCCCCAGCTGCCTGGGCGCCAAGCCGGTCGCCGCCGCGGGCTTCACGCACCTGCCGCGGCTCGCCGGGAACTCCACTCTCCACCCCGAGGAACTGCCCGCACAGCAACGGCTGTTGGCACGCCAGATGGGAGCGGAGAAGGCGGCGGCGCTCTTCGCGACAGCACACATCACCGTCGAGGTGGAACCCGTCTCGCAGGCCCTGCGCGAGATCGCCCCGACCGGGCCGATCGACCTGGTGAAGGTGGATGTCGAGGGTGCGGAGCTGGAGGTCCTGCACGGCGTCGCCGAGGACGACTGGCCCAGGATCGGCGCACTGCTGATCGAGGCGGGCGGCGACCGGCAGGCCGTGGAACGGGTCCTGCGGGAGCGCGGACTGAGCGTCCGCAGCGCCCGCGCCCCCTACATGTGGCCGGAACTCGGCATCTACAACGTCACCGCACGACGCTGAGCGCGGTGCTGGACGGTCAGCGCCTCCAGCCTCCGTACGACCTCGGCCGGGCTCGGCATGGACTGCGTCTGCGCGTGCAGTTGCTCCGCGCCAGCCCGGAACGACGGCTCCGTCAGCAGTCGAGTCACCTGCTGCGCCAGCGACTCGACAGTGAGCTCCTGCGGTTCGAGCATGAGCCCGGCGCCGCTCTCGGCGACGTACCGCGCGGTGCGCGCCTCGCCCCACATCGGCAGCGGTGTGACCAACTGCGGCACCCGGTGCGTCACGGCCGCGGCGAAGGTCCCGCCGCCGCCGTGGTGGATCAGCACCGAACAGCTGGGCAGCAGGTAGTTCAGCGGCACGTACTCCACCAGCCGCACGTTCTCCGGCACCTGGCGCACGGTGGCCAACTGCTCGGCGTGCAACGTCGTCACCAGCTCGATGTCCAGCTCGGCCAGGGCGGCGACCACGTCGGCGAAGGAGACCCCAGCCTCACGGAAGAGCTGTCGGCCGCGGCCCCCCATACCGAGCGAGAGGCACACCCGGGGCCGCTCCGGTCGCTCGTGCACCCAGGCCGGGGGGGTGCGATTGCCGTTGTACGGGACCCGCCGGATCGGCTCGTACGACAGCTCGACCGGCAGCCGAAGAGGAGCCGGGACCGGGTCGATGGACCACTGACCGAGCAGCAGCTCCTCGCGGTAGGCGATGCCGTACGGCTCCAGCATCGGCCGCATCAGGGCGGTCACCGGGTCCTCCTCCGGCCCGGTGCTGTGCTGCGCCAGCCGCTCCCGCGAACGCGCGTGCAGCCAACCGATGTTGTCCTGGCCCCACAGGAACCGTGCCTGCGCGGCCCCGGTGACGGTGGCGGCGACGGCAGCCGGCACGCAGAACGGATCCCACAGCACCAGATCCGGCTGCCACGTCCGGCAGAAGTCCACGAGATCGTCCAGCATCGGTGAGAACCCGGCCAACATCCGGGTCATACCCGCCCACTTGCCGACCCAGCCGTCGTCATGTGCGGCGTCCACCGACAGGAAGTCGGTGAGCGTGTCCAGCTTCTCGAAGTTGTCGTTCCACTGCATGACCTCGGTGAGCGCCGCGCCGACCGGCACCGGGGCAAGACCGGCCTCGGTCACCAGATGCGCCGCACCGGGATGGATCGCGACGCGCACCTCGTGTCCGGCGTTCTGCAGCGCCCAGGCCAGCGGGACCAGGGGGTGCACATGCGCCGTCGCAGGGAAAGCACAGAACAGAACACGCATCGATTAATCTTCCTCTCGCCCGGCACAGTTCGGGAGGAAAATCCTTCCTGAGTTTTCTCGGGTACGACTCGAACGGCAGACGGGAACCGCTTGACTTGCAACTGTGCGCCTCTTGAGGGCGAATGATGCGCCGACATTTCCCATACCGTACACGGTGATTCTCTGGCAGCATCGGTACGCAGTCTCCCACCAACAAATAGGCCAACAGCCAAGGAATGCCGTCATGCATGTGCGCGAGCTCGCCGTTCCGGGAAGTTACGAATTCACTCCGGAGCTCTTTCCCGACAGGCGCGGGGTGTTCGTGTCGCCGATGCAGGGCCCCGTCTTCCGGTCCCGCGTCGGCCACGAGTTCCACGTCGCCCAGACCAACCTCAGCCACTCGTCCCGCGGAGTGCTGCGCGGCATCCACTTCACCACGGCACCGCCCGGACAGGCCAAGTACGTCTACTGCGCCCATGGGCGGGCGCTCGACTTCGTCGTGGACATCCGCGTCGGCTCGCCCACGTTCGGCACATGGGACTGCGTCGAACTCGACGCCGAGTCGTCCCGCGCCGTCTACCTGCCCATCGGGGTCGGCCACACCTTCCTAGCACTGGAGGATGACACGACGATGTCCTACCTGATGTCGACCAGCTACGTGCCTGAACTCGAGCAGTCGATCGACCCGTTCGACCCCGAACTCGCCCTGCCTTGGCCGAAGGAGACCGAGTTCATCGTCTCCGACCGGGACCGCGCCGCGATGAGCCTGAACGAGGCGCTGGAACGCGGACTGCTCCCGAAGTACGAGGACTGCGTCGACCAGCGGCAGGTGAACGCGTGACCTCGCGCCGAGTCGCGGTGCTGGGCGGCACCGGCTCGGTGGGCAGGCACGTCTGCGCCGCCTTCGCGGAGCAGGGGCACACGGTGGTCGCCGTCGCCCGCAACCCGGCACCACACGCGGCCCTGCACCGGTTCGTGCCGCTCGACCTGGTGGCCACCGGCGGCGCCGAACTGGCCGCACTCCTCACCCGCGAACGCGTCGACACCGTGGTCAACGCCTTCACCGGCTGGGGCTCGGCCGAAGCGGAAATGCGCCGGCTGAACGTCCGGCCCGTCGAACACGTCGTCGACGCGCTGCGCCGCCTGCCGAACCGTGTGCGCCTGGTGCACATCGGCACGCTGCACGAGTACGGTCCGGTGCCCGAGGGGAGTTCGATCCACGAGAAGCTGCCCCCCGCACCGGACAGCCTCTACGCACGGGTCAAGCTCGCCGCGTCCGAGACGGTGCTCGACGCTGCGGGGCCGGACGGGATCGACGGTGTGGTGGTCCGGCTGGCCAACACCATCGGCCCGTATCCGGCGGCCGAGACCTTCCTGGGCTCGCTGGCCCGGCGACTGCGCCACGACGACCTGTCCGCCGGGATCGAGCTGACCATCTCCGATGCGCGACGGGACTACGTCGACGTCCGGGACGCCGCAGCGGCGATCGTGCGCGCGGCGCTGCTGCCCGAGGCGCCACTCCTGCTGAACATCGGCAGCGGTACCGCCGTCGGTGTGCGGACCCTGGTGGGGAAGTTGCTGCGGGCGGCCGACCTGTCCCCCGACACCGTCCGGGAGACCGGTGGCGTGGTGCACAGCCACGGGGGCGACTGGACTAGGGCCGACATCTCTCTGGCCACCTCGGCCCTGGACTGGCAACCGCGGTTCACCGTGGCCGAGTCCATGACCGCGATGTGGGACAGCCTCGGCGCATGACGGACAGACAGGGAGCTGGCCCTCGCGGTGAGCGAGGGCCAGCTCCCTGTCGCGGACGGCTCAGGCGCAGCAGGTCAGCGGGCCGCCATGGTAGTCCGTCATCTCACCGAAGATGACGCCCATTTCCTTCAGCAGGACACCGAAGTCGAGTTCGGCCTCCGGGTCGCGGTGCTCGGCGTAGGCGCGGTGCAGGTTGGCCACCAGCCGCTCTGGCTCACCGAGTTCGGCGAACCGGCCCAGTTCGGCCTGGCGCGCCACCTCCAGCGGTGCCATGCCCGCGGCGATCCCGTCCGCGGCCAGCTGCTGCATCCACCGCAGGTACGCCTCGGTCACGTCGAAGACCTCCGGCCCAGCCACTGGGCCGTGCCCGGTCACCACGGTCGTGGCACCGAGGGTGCGCAGATGCTGGATCGCCTTGAGTGAACCGGAGATCGAACCGAGCGGCACGAACGGAGTGAACCCGGACATCACGATGTCGCCGGTGAACAGCACCTTCCGCTCCGGGATCCAGACAACGGTGTCATTGGCGGTGTGCGCCAGCCCGAGATGCATCAGTTCGGCGGTCAACTCGCCGACGTGCAGGGTCAGTCGGTCCTGGTAGGTGACCGCGGGCAGCCGCACCTCGACGCCACCCCAGGCCACCTCCGGCCACAGCTCGGTCAGGTGCAGCCCGGCCCGGGCCATCTCGTCGCGGGCGCTGGCGTGGGCGATCACGGTGGCCTCGGGGAAGAGGAAGTTCCCGAAGGTGTGGTCACCGTGGGAGTGCGTATTGACCAGGGCGAACGGAGCCGAACGGCCGTCGGCGAGCACCTGCTGGCGAAGACGGCGGGTGCGCGCCTCGGTCGCCGCGGTGTCGATCAGCGCGACTGATCCGCCGGACGCGATGACACCGGCGTTGCTGACGCACCAACCGCCCTCCGGCTGGAGATAGGCGAGGACATCGGCGGCCACCTCCTGGAGAACCGGCTCTTTGGCTGCTGGGGACACGAAAGCCTCCTTGGCGTAACTAGGGTTCTGACTTCACGGTCAGGTGGTTCAGGCCAGGTCGTAGGCGGCCAGCGGTAGGTCCGGGACGTTCGACAGCACCGCCTGGTGCAGTCTCTGCAGTCGGTTGGAGGGTTCGACGCCGAGCTCGCCGATGAGGATCTGCCGTAGGTTGCGGAAGACCTGAAGCGCCCGCCACGGTGCGCCCGAGCGCTGCAGAGCGATCATCAACATGGCGCAGAAGTTCTCGTGCATCGGGCACTGGGCGACCAGCATCCGCAGCTCGGGAATCAACATGGCGTGCCGGCCCAACTGGAGGTCGGCCAGGATCCGCAGCTCCTGGGCCCGCATCCGAGCCTCCTCCATGCCCATCGCCTCCATCTCCAAGACCTGCCCGGCCGGTACGTTCATCAGGGCCGGACCGCTCCACAGCTCCAGTGCGCGTCCCAGTTGGCGGGAGGCGGTCTCCGCGTCCCCGGCCGCCAGCGCGGCGTCGCCCTCGACCGTGAGCCGCTCGAACTCGCGCAGGTCGAAAGCGCTTGGAGTGATGGCCAGTTGGTAGCCGTTGAAGTGGGTGATCAGCAGTTCCTTCGCACTTGTCCGGCTTCGGGCCGGAAGGGAACCGGCGATGAGCTTGCGCAATTGCAGGATGTACGTCTGCAGTGTCGTGGTACCGCTGCGCGGCACCTTGTCGCCCCAGATCTCCTCCATGAGCGTGGACACCGGCACAACCCGTCCGCAGCGCAGTGCCAACAAGGTGAGCACCTGCTTCGGCTTGCCTGCGGTCGGGACCACGGACCGGCCGCCGATCCGGACTCCGATCGGGCCCAGCACGTTGATTTCCATCGTCTGCTCGTCCGGCGCTTCAACGGGCTGCGGCGCCACTGCGTTCTGAATAATCTCAATTCCCCCTAGGAAGGCCGCCGTTTGGGGCTACTAACAGCGGGCAGATTTCCATTGCTATTCAGATGGGGTGTCCGGCGCCGGCCAAGCGGCTGTATAGCCCCCCTCTTCGCTCACCGTTCTCGGCGGGCCGCTGTCGCCGACTCGTCGGTGTCACCCGCGCTCAGACTGTGAGGGGCCCCTTGAGGCTCACTTGAATCGATTCTCAGCGATCCCGGGCACGATGAGCTCAAGCGGAGTTCGAGCTCGCTGCGAACAGCTGGACGCACCATCGGCACTGAAGCCGAGTCCAGGAGGCCAGGAGATGCCCGAACTTACCTCGCCCGAGCCAGGGTTGGCGCAGGCCGCGCATGACGTCGCGGCACTCGCGGCTCACGATGCCGAACGCGCCGAGAAAGAACGGCAGTTGAGCCATGACGTGATGCAGGCGGTCATGGCGGCCGGATTTGGACGCCACTTCGTGGGCGTGGAGCACGGCGGGACGGCCGGCACCTTCGCGGAGCTGAGCGCCGCCGTCGCCGTGATCGGCGCGAAGTGCCCGGCGACGGCTTGGTGCGCATCACTGGCGGCGAGCATGGCCAGGATGGTCGGCTACCTGCCGGAGGAGGGTCGCAAGCAGGTCTGGCGGGACGGGCCCGACGCCCTGGTCGTGGGAGGGGTCTCCCCGATCGGCCGGGCCCACCCCGAGCAGGACGGCTGGCTGCTGTCCGGGACGTGGCCGTACATCAGCGCCGTCGCCCACTCCGACTGGGCGCTGGTGTGCGGCGTGGCGAAGTCCGACACGGGGTACGAACCGCGTCTGTTCTGCATTCCGCGCGCCGACTACCAGGTGAAGAGGACCTGGTCGGATGTCGGGATGCGGGCGACCGGAAGCGACACCCTCGTCGCCGAGGACGTCTTCGTACCCGCCAGCCTGAGCTCCCCGCTCACCGACCTCCTCGAAGGCGCCGCCGCCTCCTCCGCGCCGCCCTGCCACAGCGTCCCCCTGACGGCGGTGAATGGATTGTTCTTCACCCTGCCCATCCTCGGTGCCGCCGAGGGCGCGCTCGGCCTGTGGTCGTCCTATGCCGCGCAGAAGATCCGCTCCTGGTCGCCCAAGCAGCCCGGTCCGACCCGCGGTTTCTACGAGGAGACCCTGGCCCGCGCCTCCGGCACCATCGACGCAGGCCGGCTGCTGCTGGAACGAGCCGCTCGCGTCGCCGACCGGGGAGCACAGGCCTCGCCCCTGGAACGGGCCCGCAACCAGCGCGACTGCGCCCTTGCGGCGGATCTCCTGGTGACCGCGGTCAACCAGCTGTTCCGTGCCTCGGGTACCGCCGGGCACAGCGTGCACCACCCCTTGCAGCGGCTGTGGCGCGACGCCAACTCCGCTGCGGGCCACGTGGTGCTGCAACCTGGACCGGGTGCGGCCGCCTACGCCGTCAGCGCTTTGGACCTCGACGACTGACGGTCCGCCGAACGACCTCGCGCCCGCCCCGATGCCCACCGCCCAGGACGGTGGGCATCGAGACGGGCGCTTGTTTCGGCCAGGCGGTCAGCGAAGCGTTCCGGCGCAGCGGTAGACGGCTTCGATGAGTCGGCGGGGCCGGTCGTCCAGCGTGCCCATCACCGGGGAGCCGGCGTTCTGCATGTAGCCGAAGGCGAGATCGTGCTCGGGGTCGGCGAAGATGTAGGAACCGTTGGCGGCGCTGAGTCCGAAGGCAGTGGTCAGCCCGACCTCTGCCGGGAAGACCGGATGGTCGGGAAGCTGCACCCCCAGGCCCCAGTTGCAGAGCGTCTGCGTCACCAGGCAGTGGCCCTTGGAGTGTACGCGCGTCATCTCCGCGACGACGGCCGGGCTCAGCAGCCGTACCCCGTCGACCTCGCCGATCAACGCGGCCATGAAGCGGGCGAGCGACCGGGCGCTGGCCCGCCCGCCGTAGGACGGGTCCTCCCACGTCGGGTCCAGCGCCGCCACGTCCAGGGCCAGACTGCCCATCATCGCCCGGTAGGTCAGTGTGCTCGGGTCGAGGAAGGCGGCCAGGTCGTGCTCGTCGCCCGCGAAAAGAGCCTCGGCCTTGGACGGGAACATCGTCGCCAGGTGTGCGCTGTCCGGGTCCGGCACACCGATGTGGCACTCAAGACCCAGCGGCTCGGCGATCTCCCGGGCGAAGTACCTGCCGACGGTGAGCCCGGTACGTCGTCGCAGCAGCTCGCTGACCAGATAGCCGAAGGTGATCCCGTGGTATCCATGCGCGGTGTCCGGCTCCCACTCCGGCCGCGCTTCGGCCAGTGCCTCGGCGATCGGCAGATGGGTGCGCATGGCCTCGTTGGTGATCGGGGCATGGTCCAGGCACACCACACCGGAGCGGTGGCTAAGCAGCATCCGCAGGCTGATCCCCGCCTTGCCGTGCGCCGCGAACTGGGGCCAGTGGTCGGCCACCGGAGCGTCGAGATCGAGCAGCCCCTGATCCACCAGCCGCAGCGCCGACACCGCGACCAGCGCCTTGGTCGGCGAGGCGAGCAGCCCCAGCGTGTCGGGACGCCATGGATCCACCCCCCGCTCGTCCGCGAAGCCGCCCCGCAGGTCGACCACCGGCTCGCCGCGGTGATAGACGCACACCGCCGCGCCCACTTCCAAACCCGCGGCGAAGTTCGCCTCGAACGCCTCGGCGACCCCGGTGAAGGCATCCGCCGCCCAACCACCCCGCGGAGAATCACTCATCGTCTCCCACCTCCGTATCCACGCCTGATCGCCTACGACAGTCGCTGTCCGCGCTCGTGGTTCACTCGACTCTCGGCAACGCGGCGCTCGGGCGTGGTCGACTTCCGCCGTCCTTCGAGCGGGCGTCGAGTCCGTGCCGCGATGGTTGCGTGGTCACCCTCGTCCCCTCAACCACGGAGTGCCCCAGGTGCTGAGAGTCGGAGTCATGGGCTGCGCCGAGATCGCCCGGCGCCGCATACTGCCCGCCATGAAGGCTCACCCCCTCATCGAGCTCGCGGCGGTCGCCAGCCGGGATGCCGCCAAGGCCGCCGAGACGGCCCGGCAGTTCGACTGCCGTCCGGTCGTCGGGTACGAGGCGCTGCTGGCGGACGACACCGTGCGGGCCGTGTACGTTCCGCTGCCCGCGGCGCTGCACGCGCCATGGGTCGAGGCGGCGTTGGCGGCCGGCAAACACGTGCTCGCCGAGAAGCCGCTCACCACCGACCCGGCCCGCACCCGCGAACTCCTCGACACCGCCCGCGCCCGCGCAGTAGTGCTGATGGAGAACGTCATGTTCGTCCACCACGCCCAGCACGCGACGGTCAGCCGACTGGTGGCCGAGGGTGAGATCGGCGAACTGCGGTCCCTACACGCGACGTTCACAATCCCGGCCCTGCCCGACGACGACATCCGGCACCAGCCCGAGCTCGGCGGCGGAAGCCTCTACGACGTCGGGGTGTACCCGGTACGCGCGGCCGTGCACTTCCTGCGGGGGAAACTGGAGGTGCGGGGCGCCGTCCTCGAACACACTCCCGGCCGTCGAGTCGACACCGCCGGTGCCGCGCTGCTGCGGGCCCGCGACGGGGTCACGGCACACCTGGCCTTCGGCATGGAGCATGCCTACCAGTCCCGTTACGAGCTGTCCGGGAGCAGCGGCCGCATCCTCGTCGACCGCGCCTTCACTCCGCCCGCGGACCACCCGCCGCGGATCCTGATCGAGTCCCGGGCGGGCACCCGCTCGTACCCGCTGCCCCCGGACGACCAGGTCGCCAACACGCTCACCGCCTTCGTCTCGGCGGTGCGCACCGGGAGTTGCGCGTCGGCTGACTGCCTGGCCCAGGCCGACCTGCTGGCCGGCATCCGACGGGCGGCAGGCCTGGACCGGTGAGCAGGCTCACCCCACCGCCAACTGCTCAACCAGACTGAGTACTTCGGCCGGGTCGGGCAGTGCGGCGATGTCGGCGGCCAACTCCCGGGACCGCTGGGTGTAGGACGGCTCCGACACCAACTGGTGGCAGGCGGCGGTGATGGCTTCGCAAGTGTCCTGCCCGGGAAGCAGTGTGATGGCCGCGCCGAACTCGGAGAGCCGCCGCGAATGCGACACCAGCTTGGGCATGTTGGGCACCACCAGTTGCGGAACGCCTGCCTGCATCGCGGTGAGCGCGGTCTGGCCGCCGCCCGAGTGCACCAGCGCGTCGCAGGTGCGCAGCACAGTGCCCAACGGCAGCCAGCCAGCCCGCACTTGGGGCCGCGTCAGGGCCGCTGCGGCCTCCTCCGGTGCGGCGATGACCAACTCCACATCGAGCCTTCCGACCTCGGCCACCAGCCCTTCCAGGAAGTCGAGATCCTGGTCGCGGCTGACCCGGCTGCCCGCCGTGACACAGATCCGGGGCCTGTCGCCGGCGGTGTACATCCACGGTTCCAACTGCCGCTGCCGGCCGGTGGGTACGAAACGCATCACCGCGCCGACCGCCGCGTCCGGGGTGAGCATGCGCGGCGGGCAGATGTGGATCCACAGCCGCGGCTCGGGCAGCCGCTCCAGGCCGAGTCGGGCCAGCTCCGGCGCCAGTTCCTCCTCGGCCCCCAGGTCCATCTCGACCGGCTCGCCCATGTCCCAGGCGTGCCGGACGTATGGTACGCCCAACTCCGCGGCGAGCAGTCCGGCAGCGAAGGACAGCGTGCCGCCGATGACGATATCCGGTCGCCAGGCCCTGCCCAGCGCGCGCAACGCCGCCATGCTGTCGGCCGCCAGCCGCCCGAAGCCGTGACCGCCGAAGTGCAGCCGGGTCGTGGTGTCCGTCGGCAGCACGAGCGGAACGCCATCGCGGGTCGCGAACATATAGTCGCGCATGGTCTTGCCGGTGACCGCCACCCCGGGCAGGCCCGCCCCGACGACGACCGGCATCATGTCCTCGGTGGCCGCTACGAAGACCTCATGTCCCGCGTTGCGCGCCGCCGTTGCGAGCGGGGCAAGGGCGAAGACCGTGGCCGGGCTGCCCGCTGCCACGAAGAGTGTTTTCAGAGTGTGTGCCATGACCATGTGGCTCCCCTCATCCGTGTCCGTCCGGTCCGGCACAGCCTCCGCGAGGGCACTGGAACAGCGGTATATCCGCGATCGAGCATGCCCGGATCTTCGGCTGTGGACATGCCTGTGGACACACGCATATGATCAAAAACGGCGGATGGATACGCGCACGACGCAATCAGTCATATGCGCGCTGTCTGGAAAATCATCGGGGGATGAGAAAAATTAGCCAGAGTTCTGTCGTGCTCGCGCCTGCCGCGACCCGGCGCATTGAAACCATGGAAATCGGCCTGCTCGGGCCGATGACGGTGACGATCAACGGAATGTCGATCGTACCCACCGCGCGAAAGCCGAGGCAGTTGCTCGCCCTGCTCGCCCTTCGCCGGGGCCGGGTTGTCCCGGTCTCGGCCCTGATCGACGAGATCTGGGGGAGCGACATCCCGCGCAGCAGCGCCTGCACGCTGCAGACCTACATCCTGCAGCTACGACGACTGATCACCCTGTCCCTGCACGCGGGTTCCGGCTCGGAGGCCAAGGACTTAATCGTCACCCACTTCAACGGGTACCAGTTGAAGGCGGATCCCAGCTCCTCCGATCTGCGCGAGTTCGAACGGCTGTCGACCGAGGGCGACGCCGCGCTGGCGGCAGGGGATGCCGCCAGCGCCTCGCGCCTCCTCGCCCGGGCGCTGGACCTGTGGCGCGGCCCGGCCTTGGTGGACGTACCGATCGGACGGGTGCTCCAGATGGAGTTCATCGGGCTGGAGGAGAGCCGGATGCGGGTGTACGAGCGGCGTATCGTCGCCGACCTCCTCCACGGCAAACACTCCACCCTTGTTCCCGAACTGCAGATGCTGGTCGCCCAGAACCCGATTCACGAGAACTTCTGCGCCATGCTCATGGTCGCCCTGCATCGCTCGGGAGCGGCCTGGCGGGCACTGACCGTTTTCCGGAACCTCCGCGCCAGCCTGATCAGGGAGTTGGGGGTCGAACCCTCGCACCGCCTGCAGATGCTGCACCGGGAGATGCTGAAGAACCCCGCCGAACTCCCGGCAGGCAGCTTCGACTTCCTGCTGAGCGCTGGACACCCGGCACAGGTGTGGTGACTGGCGTACGTCCCGGAGCCGACAGACCTCTCGCGGCGTGTGAGAGGTCTGTCGGCCTCGGCCGCGCGAGCGGTGGAACGTCAACTGGCGCTGGCCACTGCTCGCTTGGCCCGGTCGAGCAGCGCCCGCGGAGTGTCGGTGTTGAACAGCTCGTCATCGGGGATCACGATGCCGTACTCCCGCTGGAGCACGGCCGCCGTCTCCATCAGCGCCAGCGAGTCGTAGCCGAGCGCCTCGAAGGTCTTGTCGAGGATCTCCCCCTCCAGCCCGTCGCCCTCCTCGAATCCCGCGCACCTGGCCAGGATGCTGCGCAGGTCGTCGACCGTGATGGCCTTGCTCATCGTTGATTCCTCTTTCCCGTGTCGTAGTGTGACAGGTTGTCAGCAATTCAGGGCGCTGACGACGATCGCCGTGTTGAAGCCCCACTTGCCGCGCGCCAGCACAAGGGCGTGCGACACGGCCTGGTAGCGCGGCTCACCGCGGACCAGATCGATCCGGTAGTCGGCTGGGACCTGCGAGACGTTGGCGGTCGAGGGGATCACGCTGTCCCGGATGGACAGCAGGGCAGCGACCACGTCCAGCGGTCCGCCGCCGGAGTACAGACGGCCGGTTAGCGTCTTGGGCGCGGTCACCGGAACACCCGACGGTCCGAAGACGGCCGAGATCGCCTCGGCCTCCTGCCGGTCGAGTTCACTGACGCCGACCGCGTCGGCGAACACCACGTCGACCTGCCCAGCGGTCAATCCGGCATCCGCCAGCGCGAGTTCGATCGCCCGACGCAGCGCCGGTGGGCGGGGGGAACCGGGCGCCGGGTCGAAGGTGGAGGCGTACCCGGTGATCGCGCCGTAGACCTGTCCGGCGCCTCGGCGGCGAGCCGCCGCCAGTTCCTCGACGACGAGGATCGCCCCGCCCTCACCCGGGATGTAGCCACTGGCGTTCACATCGAATGGCTGGTAGGCAGTGGCGCTCACCCGGCCGCCGGAGAGCTGGGAGGCCCAACCCCACGGATCGAGGGCGGAGTCCACGCCGCCGGTGACGACGAGGCCCACGCCCTGCCGCACGGTCCGTCGGGCGTGGCCGATCGCGTCCAGACCACCTGCCTGCTCGGCGACAAGTGCCTTGCAGGGCCCCCGCATTCCGTGCCGGATCGAGATCTGCCCGGTGTTGACCGCGTAGAACCAGGCGAACGACTCGTAGACGCTCACATGCTCCGGCCCCTTGGACCACAGCTTCCTGAGCTCCCGATGGGTGAACTCGAAGCCACCCAGGGCGTTGGCGGTCACCACCGACATATCGAAGTCCACCTGCTCGGACGGCTTCACCGCGGCGTCCGCCAGCGCCCAGTCGGCGGCGGCCAGTGCGAACCGGGTGGAGATGTCGGTCTGCGGCAGCAGGCGCGGGGAGATGTGCTCGGCGGAGTCGAAGTCCAGCACCTCACCGGCGCGCTTGGCCGCGTACGGCGCGGGGTCGAACCGGGTGATCTCCGCGATCGCGTCGCGGCCGTCCAACGTTGCCTTCCAGAAGTCCTCGGTGCCCAGCCCGTTGGGGGCCACCACACCAAGGCCCGTCACCACAGCGGTAGTCATCGCGTTCCTCCCGGCCGGTTCAGCACGATTGCGCTTTGGAAACCACCGAAGCCGCTGCCCACGCTCAGCACGGTGTCCACCTGCTGCTCACGGGCGGTGACCGGCACATAGTCGAGGTCGCACTCAGGGTCTGCCTGGTGCAGGTTGGCGGTCGGCGGTACGACGTTGTTCTCGATCGCCAGCAGACTGGCGGCGATCTCAACGGATCCGATGGCGCCCAGCGAGTGACCGACCATCGACTTGATCGAGCTGACCGGCGTTCCGTACGCGTGGTGTCCGAGACTGCGCTTCAAAGCGGCCGTCTCGTGCCAGTCGTTCTGCTTGGTGCCCGAACCATGGGCGTTGATGTAGTCGAGGTCCTCGGCGTTCCTCCCCGCTTCGGCCAGTGCGGCACCGATCGCCTCGGCCATCTCGCGGCCGTCCTTCTTCAGGCCCGTCATGTGGTAAGCGTTGCTCCGGGTGGCGTAGCCGCTCACCTCGGCGTAGATGTGCGCGTCCCGGTCGATGGCGTGCTCGAGCTTCTCGAGTACGAAGATGGCCGAGCCCTCGGCGAGTACGAACCCGTTGCGAGTGGCGTCGAAGGGGCGAGAGGCATGCTCGGGGTCGTCGTTGTACGTGGTGGTTGCCTTGATGGCGTCGAAGCAGGCGACGACGATCGGGGTGATCGGCGTGTCGGTGGCTCCGGCCAGCATGATGTCCGCGGCACCCTCGCGGATCACCTGAGCGGCGTTGCCGACCGCGTCGAGCCCTGACGTGCAGCCGTTGGAGACCATCGTCACGGGACCCTCGGCGCCGATCCGCCAGGCCAACTCGGCAGGCATCACACCTGGTGTGAGGTAGTCGAACATGTGCGGTGACAGGTATTCGGGGCTCACCGTCCAGCGCCGCCCCGCGTCGGACAGGATCTGGTACTCGACGTCCAGGCTGGTGGAGGCGGCCACCGCGCTGCCCAGGCTCACCCCGACCCGGTGCGGGTCGAGGCGCCCCACCTCCAGACCGCTGTCGGCGATCGCGTCGTCGGCGCATATGACGGCGAACTGCGTGGCCCGGTCCATGCGCCTGACCTCCCTCGCGCTCAGCCCTTCGGCCTCGGGGTCGAAGTCGCATTCCCCGGCCACCTGGGACCGGTACGGCGAGGGGTTGAAGAAGCTGATCCGGCGGGTCGCGGTGCGGCCCGAACTCAGCAGGTCCCAGAACTCTTTGGTTCCGGATGCCCCCGGTGCGCGCACCCCGATTCCGGTGATCACGACGCGACTGGACATATGACAGTTCCTTCCTCGAAGTTGGAGGAATGCTCGCGGCTGCCGCTTGAGGACGACTCGACGTCCGCTCCTCGGACTGAATTCCCGTGACTCACGCTGGACTTTCTTCGGGAGGCAGGGAGCGGAAGACCCGACCGCAGTAGACCAGCGGCTCACCGGGGAACACTTCGCAGCGCCGGACCAGCCCCACCAGGATCACGTGGTCGCCGCCGTCGAACCGGTTGACCAACTCGCACTCCAGGCGCCCGAGTACACCGTCCAGGAGTGGCACGCGACCCAGTCCGGGAGTGGACGCCAAGCCGCCGTACTTGTCCACCGCCTTGGTGGCGAATCGCGCCGCCAACTGGGCCTGGTCGTCCCGGAGCAGGTGAACGGCCATCGCCTCGGCGCCGTCGAACGCGGGATGGCAGTCAGCGCTCCGGTCAAGGCAGACCAGCACCAGGGGCGGGCTCGACGAAAGCGACGAGAAGGCCGTCGCGGTGAATCCTCGCCTGGCCCCGCTTTGGTCCAAGGTGGTCACTACAGCCACACCACTGGGCCAGCGCGCCAGACAGTCGCGCAGTGTCGCCGATTCGAGCTCGGTGATCGTCATGGAATTCTGGTTCACCCCCCACCGGAAAAGTCTTCGCCGGTACCTTTTCAACGGGGTCTCACGCATTACTTGAATCCGGCTTGAACCGGTATTCCCATCGCGCGTCCAGCCGATGTCGAGGCCGACTCAAGTCGAGCGGTGCAGGGTGGGCTCATGAGCGACATACGCTGGCTGGTCACGGGTGCCGGTGGGATGCTCGGCCGGGACCTGTGCTCGGTCCTGGCGCACTCCGGAGAGAACGTCACGGCACTCACCCGGGCCGACCTCGACATCACCGATCGGGACGCCGTGTTCAAGGCGGTTCGCGGCCACGACGTGGTCGTCAACTGCGCGGCCTGGACGGACGTGGACGGCGCCGAGGCGGCTGAAGCGGCGGCAACCGCTGTCAACGGCACCGGAGTCCGCCACCTCGCCACCGCCTGTGCCGGGGCAGGCTCCCGACTGCTGCACGTCTCCACTGACTACGTGCTTCCCGGAGACGCCACCGAGCCGTACGCCGAGTCCGCGCCCACCGGCCCCGTAAACGCATACGGGCGCTCCAAGCTGGCCGGTGAGCGGGCCGTCGCCGAGTTGCTGCCGGAGCACGGCTACACCGTCCGCACCGCCTGGCTGTACGGCGAGCACGGGCCGAACTTCGTCGCCACCATGCTCAGGCTCGCCGCTCAGCGCGACACCGTGGAGGTGGTCAACGACCAGTACGGACAGCCCACTTGGTCGTACGCCCTGGCCCGCCGACTGGCAGCGCTCGGCCGGTCCGCTCACGCCGGGTGCGCCCCGGCCGGCGTTTACCACGGCACGGCGAGCGGCAGCACCACCTGGTTCGGGCTGGCCCGGGCGGTGTACGCGCTGAGCGGTCTCGACCCCGACCGCATCAGGCCGACGACCTCCTCGGCCTTCCCCTCCCCGGCCCGCCGCCCCACATACAGCGTCCTCCACCACGCCCGCTGGACCACCGTCGGCCTCACCGCCCTGGACGACTGGCATCAGACCCTGCCCCAGGCCCTACGCCGCCCTACTTTCACGGCCCTGGCGGAGGCGTCCGCGGGTTGACGACCCGATGCCCCGGTTCGGCGGCGCGATCGGGAGAAGGAGACGGGCTGGACTGGGTGCCCTACAGGATGTCTTCGACGGCGAAGCGCAAGGGCAGGCTGGCGATGCTGGGTGCCCATCGCAGGGTATCTTCGAGGGAGTCACGCCGTTTCTCACTGCCATCTACGGTCCTGATCGCCGCAGGAAGCCAACCACTGGCGACGGCTTCACCAGTGTCACCGCTCACCGTATCGATCAATAGGCCAACAGCGAGTTCTGACAGCAGCCGACCAGATTTCCCCACGTACGGCCAGTTGTGATGTTGATGGCCAAGAGCGAGACCCGCAAGAGCAAGCAGAAGCACGCCAACCAGCCCACCCAGCATCCGCCGATGCAGACTTTCTCACCCCCCCGCGACCGGCTCCGGAGCTTGTCTCCGGAGCCGGTCGCGTTGTCAGACGGGGCGGGCGCAGCTTGGCCAGGGGACTCGTCACTCACCCCTCACCCACGCACGCGCACCTCGGCGGCAGCGT
>NZ_JARJBC010000026.1:0-116885 GCF_029269905.1 Streptomyces silvisoli
GCCGCTACCTGCCCGAAGGCAGCATGGGCATCTACACCGCCGAGCTCCCTGACAGCGCCCCCGCGCTACCCAACACCACCAACGCGACGGCTACTTGATCGGCTTCACCAACCAGCGGGACACCATCGGTTTTTCGCCCCGGAGGGCTCGAACGGGCAGTTCCTTCACAACTGGCCGATGTGCGGAGCAGCGGTCAGTAACTTACGCACGATGAAGTAGTGGAAGCACGGCCGACATTCGCTCTAGGCCTCCTCCGATGTTGCGTGCGAGGGCAAGGTCCGCGCCCGAGCCGCGGTGCGCATCGCCTCTGCAACCTGATCATCACTAACCGGCTCAGCCTCTCAATCCGGAGCAGCGGGGCCAGCCTTTCGAGGGCTGGAGTCGCCCGATTGCTGGGCCGTCTCTGGGCCGTCCGAGGCCGATCGGCAGTGGCCAACGACGACCAGTCAGAGTCGGCCGAGCGGCGTCGTGACCAGCGAAAACGCAGGCCACCAAGATCCCGGACAAGACCCAGGGCAAGAAGACATCTCCCGACTCGGTGACTTCATCGACGTCACCGCAGAGCTTCCCAAGCTGAGGGCGCGTGCCATGCCTACACGCATCGCCACGTTCTGGATACCGGGCGCGCTCAAGGGGTACGGCAAGGCAAGATGCCCTCGTGGTTACTCCGTTCTTCAACGTCCACGGCAAGGCCGAGAACGGCCCGTACCGCTGTGCCTGCTGCGGCTTCGTGACGCTGGCCGAGCGCGGCAACTACGAGATCTGTCCCGTGTGCTTCTGGGAGGACGACGGGCAGGACGATCACGATGCTGATCAGGTTCGAGGCGGCCCGAACGGCCGACTGAGCCTGACGGAGGCCCGGCGGAACTTCCATGCCATGGGAGCCTGTGACGAGCGGTGTACCCAGTTCGTACGCGACCCTCTGGAGGACGAGCACCCTACTGTCTGACATCACCAGCTGACATCAACGCCGACGGACGACGGCGGATCGCTGCGGTGAAAGCTGGACCAGCAACAGGCCCCGGAGCACGAGTCGTAGCAGTTCCCACGATCCTGGGATCGAACTCCTAAAGCGGTGGTCGATCACCGTTCGTACCTCACCGGCGTCGTAGCCGCGCGTCAAACTGGCAGAGTGGCTGAGGACGGTGGTCGGTACCACGAGGCATACGCGCGCCTGATCGGTTGTCGCACCCGCCGTCGTGGCTGACTGTCGTCGGCTGAGGTCGAAGCTGGTGGCACGCGTGGCAAGTTGCCCGATGGCCAGCGCGGCGTCGTGAGACGTCACGCACCAGATACGCACCAGAACAGGCGGAGAATCACGGTCACCACCGGTCAGGAAGGCCCCACCAGCACCCTCACCCGAACCTCCATCCGCGCAGTCAGCAACCTACGACCCTCTCCCCACCCGGTGATTCCCAAGCTCATGGCTCACTTGGGCGGCTGACTGCCATACCTGTGGAGCAGTTCAGCAGCGGCCTGAAGCATGTCCCGTTCGATGGCTGCGCGTTCGTCCGGCCAGTCTTCCCAAGTGCTCCAGAGCCCCGTGAACTGATCCACAAGGCCCGTCACTGTGTCTGTCCGCTCCAGGTGGCAGGCGCACCAGTAGATCTCGTTGCTGGCGTTGTAGGGCCTGAGTGTCCCTGCGACCATGGCTCGGGCGGCCCAGAGCATGCGCTGGCGCCACGCCTCTTCGGTGTCCGGTACGGGCGACCCCAGCTCTTCCATGGCCTGCGCGAAGAGAGCACGGATGTCGGCCGGGTGATCGCGCCGAGACAGCCCGGCGAGCTCTCGCAGGCCTGGGGTGTCCAGGCCGTCCTCCAAGGACTCTGCTGCGATCGTCGGCAGCTCCTCAACGGGCTGCTCTCCAAGAGCCAACATCACAGCCACCCGGCGTAGACGGTCCACGCTGGCACCGTAGTCCTCCGACCGACCCGACAACAGCAGGAAGATCACCGTCTCCCGCGTCCTGACGGTGGACTATTCGTGGACCGGGACCCAGCCGAAGGTGGCGCACGACGCCGTGACCTGCGGGAACCCTAAACAGTGAAGGGGCCTCCGGAACCGTGTGCCTATGGTCGGCTACCCGACACGGCGCTTCAATGCCTTTACCCGAGCAAGCTGATCATCGGCCACGGCCTGGTCGAATTCGTCAAGCTTCTTCTTGATCCTGGCCTTGGCTGCCTCAGAGCTGTGTGAGCTAGTGACAGATTTCTCCAAAACCTTGCGGTACTGGTGCACCTGCCAGCGCTCGTAGTACCAAGTTGCTTGGAACTTGATAGCTTGCACCAGAGCTCCGGTGACGACTGAAACAGTCGGAGCGGCGAGGGTTAAGACGATACCCCAGCCAGTGTGCGGCCCAATTTCTTGCGCGACGGCAACCATGAGAGTACCGCTGCTCGCGCCTCCAACGACCGAGCCCCTCGAAACGGCGTGGCGGTGGCGAGGTTCAACCTCCGCAGTTTCTGGCGCACTTTCGTCAAGCGTCGCCACGGGATGCCTCCCGGTCTGTCCCCGAATCCTTAACGGATGGCTCATCAGAGGCAATTAAATGTTGCAGCCGATCGACGACGGCCGCACGAGATTCGGCCGTTGATAGATCGGAAGCTGAAATGACTTCGAACATGATATTGCGAGCTCGACGTTCTCCGGCCCAGCGCCGGAGATAGCGCAACAGTTCTTCCTCTGCCTCGTCGAGCTCCGCTGGGCTCGGCGCAGGCCCGGGCTCTTGCAGCCTCCGACGCTCAGTAACCTTCCGCAAGAGCTGGTAAGACTCGTCGACCGCTTCGTTCGCGATGCGCTTCTGGGTTGCGCGAACTCCCCTGGTTACCGCGGTGAGGAGCGAGACAGCGAGCCCACCTCCCGCCGCGCTTGCCACGAGGAGCCACACACTCGGATCAGCCACGGGGCCAGAGTAGCTGTGATGGCGCCTGCTGGCAGCATGTTGGATCGACCTGCGGCGACCGTCTGATAGACGAACAGGCAGTCGTGCGGCGGGCCAGGTCGGGACTTTGGGGTTGCCGCCCGCTTGAAGAGTGCTCGTTGCCAGCCCCGACCCCGCGAGCGCTGAGACCACTGCGTGGACGACTTGAAGGCCAAGCGCCCACGGCGCCGGACGTGCCAGATTCGTGCCAGAACAGGCGGTCAGTCACGGTCAATGACCGTGTCTCGCGGCCCAGACATCGCGTGCCGGCCACCTGGTTCGGCGTGGACGGTGACCAGGGAAGACGCCCCACAGTCGACCACCAGGTTTGTAAGGCGGGGGGGGCCGGTTCGATGAGAGGGACCCCGGTGAGGGACATCGACCCTTCGGGTCGATACCGGCAGTGCCGCGCCTGGCTGGCACCCGCGCTGTGACACCACCGTCGTTCGGTGCGGCACTGTACCCGCGCTGTGACGCTGCCGTTTGGCGCTTCGCGCCGCGCGGAGATGAAGCGGGGGCTCCTCCGGACCCCGCCCCCGCTTACTGGGCCCCGTGGTTGCTGACCGCTTCGATGCTGCAGGCCATGACGGGCCGCCGCCCTGACGAGCGGAGGCCGAGGGCTGACATCTACAGCTGACATCAACGAGCGCGAACGTCGGCGCATCCCGACAGTTCAGCCCGGACCCGCCAACGCCAGCCGAGCACCAGCGCACAGGGCAGGAGCGCCCACCGGATCGAACTTGTAAAGCGGTGGCCAGACGCCTCTCTCAACGCTGCGGCGCCTACGCGCCGCAGGTCGGCTCCTGTCGGCCCGCCCGGGCTGCGGCGCTGGGGCGCCGGTCCCGGACGGACCGCAGGGCCGACCATGCGCATGCGGCACGACGAAGGCCCTGCCGGCTTCGCTGCGACGTCAAGTCGCAACGGCAGCACGGCAGGGCCTGAACCAAGCCTGTGACGACTCAAGCCGCCGGTGCGTCCGGAGGCTCAACGGCACTGGACAGTCCAGCGTGCTCCGCCATCTCCGTGGCCAGGCCCGTCGCGAGCATCTTGGCGAAGAGTTCGACCGCCGCAGGGCGGACGGGTCCCAGACAGACAAGGCCGTCGCCGAAGACGCTCACGTCAGCCTTGAGCCCCAGGAAGTCTGACCCCAACCCTGCGGCCCGAAGTTGCTCGGCCAGCGCCTCGGTTCCCCGTTTCGCGTCCGCCCAGCCCCGCACATACGGCTTCGCTGGCTCCAAGTTCTCTGCGCGCTTGGCGATCACCCGTCGCGGGTCAGTCATGTCTGTCACCCCTCGTACCTCTGATCAGTCCGTCTTGCGGCCACACGGGCCGTCTACGCTCTGCGCATCGTGGGTGCACAACAACGCTCGCCGCAGCAGTTCCGCCAGGCGCTCCGCCGTGTCCGGTGCCACCCGACCAAGTTCGATCAGCCCTTGGCCAAACGCGTTCAACTCAGCGCGCAGATAGGGGAAGTCCCGCTCCAACCCGGCTGCCGTAAGAACGTCCCGCAGCGCTGTCGTGGCGTTCCGTGCGGCATACCACTCGTCGGTTTCGATCGGCGACCACCGGGCCGCGTCGTCATGGCCCCCTTCAGCCCGCATGCTCCGATGCCCCCTCCCACTCCTCTGCCCACGCGGCCTCAGCACTGGGGTACTTCTCGCCGTACCGGTCGGCCCGCTCGATCAGCGCGGTAGCTGCGACCAACATGACCGCCAGGGACGCGGTGCGGAGGGGCGACGCCTCCGGCCGTCGGACAGGGGCCCGCAACCACTGGTACCGGTCCTCCGACAACGGCATCGGCCCCGGAACGACGATGAAGGAGCCCTCATCGAGGTACCGATACTCCGGAGGGTCTTCGGCTTCTCTCTCCACGAACCGTGCGAAGCGCGCACGCGAGCGGGAAGGCAGAAAGAAGCCCAACTGCTTCGAGCCACGGTCGATCACGACCGGACCGAGCGGCATCTCCCGTCGATCCAACTGGTCGAACACTCCATCCCTACGCGTTGGTTGATCACCACCACGTCGAAGAGGCGCCCCGTTGGCAAGGTGCAGGGCCGCCGCGGATCGTCGGCCCAATGTGCCCGGCAAACCTCAGGATCATCGGCGACAGCCGACAACCAGTGCATGCCCCTTCGCGTCATCCTCTGCACGTCGTTCCACCTCAGTCAGCCCTGGCCGACGACCCATCAGCCGCCGTATTTCCAGGCTCGCGGAAGCCCCGCTGAGCTGGGCAGATGACGAGAGGTGACGGGGGATGACGAGCAACGCCATACCGCGTCATCCCCCGTCTGTACACGCCGCCCCACCAGCGCTTTAATTCCGTACATTCAGGGGGAAGGAACGGGCATCCAGAACAGTCCCCAGCATGCGGGAGGTGATCACCACGGATTCAGTTCGGCCGTTCGGCACTCTCTTACGCGAAGCCCGTGACAGCCGAGGTTGGAAGCAGCCCCGTCTCATCAAGGAGCTGCGCACCGTTGCGGCTCGCCACGGCGAGGCCCTTCCCAGCGACGCCAGCGTGAAGCGCCGGATCGCCAGTTGGGAGAACGGCCACAGCCTGCCGGACGAGTTCTACGGTCCGCTGGTGTGCGAAGCACTCGGCATGAGCGCCGCCGAGTTAGGGCTGAACCACCTCACGGGCCGGGACGCTGCTCTGCTGGACGCGAGTTATCCGGCAAGCCCGGAAGCAGCCATCAGTACCGTCGACAAGCTGTGGCGCGCGGACTTAAACGGATACGAGCCCCTACTCCTGGCCGAACCGTCCGAGCCCGCCTGGAATGAAGCATCTCTTCGCTGGCTGGTCGCCCCACAGCCGTCGTTCCCCACCACCCAGAAGCCGGATGGCGTGCGCGTCGGACTCGGCGACGTAGACGCGATCACAGCCACCAGCGACATGTTCGCGTATCTCGACGACCGCTTCGGCGGAGACCACGCTCGCCAGTCCGTGATTCAGTACCTCAGTCGGGACGTTGCTCCGATGCTCCACGGCCAGTACACCGAAGCCGTCGGTCGGGCACTCTTTTCCACCGTTGCGCGATCAACGCTCCTGGCCGGTTGGATGTCGTACGACTCCTGCCACCACGGACTTGCCCAGCGGTACTTCCTCCAGGCGCTCCGTCTCGCCCAGGACGGCAACGACCGCCGTTTGGCAGGGAGCATCCTCTCCGCGATGAGCCACCAGGCCACGTTCCTGGGGAAGTACACGGAGGCCGCCACCCTTGCCCGTGCCGCCCTGATGGGGATCTCCGCCGTCGCCACGCCAACTCTGAAAGCCCAGTTCTACGCCATGGAGGCACGCGCCCTGGCACGGACTGGCGATGTCAGCGAATGCGAACGCGCCCTGGCCAACGCGACACGGGAGTTGGAGCGCGGGAGCGGGGACGACGAGCCCGAGTGGATCGCGTACTTTGACCAGGCCGAGCTTGCCGCCGAGGCCGCGCACTGCTTCCGCGATGTGAAGCATGCCCGCCAGGCCGTCGCCCACGCCGAGAACGCCATGAGCGGAAGTCACGTCCGCAGCGACTTCTTCGCCACCATGGTCTTGGCCGACGCACACCTACAGGCGGGCGAACCCGAGGAAGCATGCCGAGTCGCCCTAGACGCGCTGGATCTCGGCGAACAGCTCAAATCCGCCCGCTGCGTCGCCTACCTTGCAGAGTTTCGACAGCATCTCGCCAGGATTGGCGAAACGCCAATAGTCCGGGACTTCTACGAGCAGGCAGCAGACAACCGGCTGTGGATGGCGACCGACGTCCGCTGAAGCAATCCAACGTACGGGTAACGGAAGTTGGGCGGTGCGCTAGCCTCCTCGAATGCCATCCAGACGTCATGCCTTCATGCCCAGAGCGGCTGCCATAACCACCGGCCTCGCCCTACTGGTCGTCGCTCTCGGCATCTACAGTGTCGCCAGCAGCGCCCAAACTGCCCCACTGTCCTTCAGCTACCGGTCGATGGGCAAAGATGGGTATATCAACCAGGTGCTCACGATCACCAATCACAAGTCAGTGAACTTTGCACCAGATCTCGCCGTTACCCCAGAAGACAGTCTTGGGCAAGTACTGCCCGATCTCCGAGTCACTACGGCTTTCGGTAGTGATCGCGGCAATCTCGTCGTGCCGCCGAACGGAACGAGCTTCGACATCCTGGCCTTCCACGGAAGTGCATCCGCGAAGGTCAGGAAGGTGAAAGTGCAGATCAAAGCACTCAATCAGGTTGATTCCCCAGCAGGACCTGAAACCGTAGCGACCCAAGCCGCTGACGCGAACGGACAGCCGGTGAACAAGTTCGCCGACTTCGACCAGGTCTTCCTGATGAACCCGAACAAAACGCCCGTGACTGTCCGTATCGCTTACCTTGTTTACGACCAGCCGCCGTCCAACGTTCCACAGCAAACCATTTCTGTCACTCCCATCGGCGGCCTGATCGAAGTTCCGGCCCAAGGCTCTACCGTGGTGCACGTGTTCGGGGCCGCCAAAGCCGCAGTACACAAGTACTCGAATGGTCCGGCAGTGAGTCTCAAGGCATACCTCTCACGCTGACCTGTGCTGTCCGAAGGCCACTTGGGACCACAACACGATCAGCCCGCAAAGTTGTGACCTAGAACGGTTGCCAGTCCCGCCGACTGCCACCCGTCTTCAGAGCATGGACCCGTCGGGCAAATTCCTTGGCTGACTTACCGCTAGTGGCTACCTGCTGCCCCATCCACAAGACCATCATCAACTCGCGCACGTCAGCCAGGACCGAGTAACCGGGCCAGTTCATCACGTCGAACCCGTAGTGGTGGACGAACCCCTCGTACTCGCTCCTGGTGTGCCAGCCGTACCGGTCGTAGAACATGGCAGTCTGGATGAGGTCCCACTCCCGCGGCGCGAGCGTGAAGCCGTCGAGGTCAATCAGGATGGCCTGGCCGTTGCGGGCGCGCAGGATGTTCCCGATGCTGGCATCGCCGTGAATCAGACCGAAGGGCAGCACGAAATCCAGTCGGGCGTACTCCTTGGCGAGCCTTCCGGCCCTGTCTTCCAGGAAATTCTGATCGTCCTCCGAGACGCCGTCGAGGCCCTGGAACGAGGCCTCTACCTTTGCGAAGGGATCGAAGTACGGGAGCCCCAACGACTGTGGCTCCTCCAGCCAATGCAACCGCCGTAGTAGGTCTGCCAGTTCCGTCACAGTGGCGTACTCTTCGCGATCCTGCGCGCTCTCCCAGAAGGTGACCACCCGGCCGTCGACGCTCGTGGGTTGCTGCACCCCTGCGAGTACCCGAGTCGCCGGGAAGTCCACCGACTCCAGCCACCGGGCGACACGGACCGCCCGCTCCATCTCCTCCAGGCTGTCCGGGTCCCGTGCGATCCGGACGATCACCGGAGAGGTCTTCAACTGATACACGGCGTTGGAGCCGAGCCTCAGCAACTCGGCACCGGATGCGTCCAATCCGGCCGCGTCACACGCCTCACGGAGCACCTGCTCCGCATGCCTCGCCGTGAACTCCCCTGCCCCGCCCCGCGTTCCGTCCGCGTCCGAGATCATGCGAACGACCGTACCCGGCCGTGCCAGATCCGTGCCAGATGGGAGAGTCACCGGCGGTCCATCACGGATCAGCGCGGCTACTCACTCGCCCGACGCGGCAGCCTGGCCCAGCCCCAGGTCAGGACCGTGATCACCCGGAGGCCCTCCTAAAGCGGGTGTCGCAGGTTCGAATCCTGCTGGGGGCACCGCGCGCCGCGTCTGCGGCGGTACGGTGAAGGCCCAGGTCAACCGGTGATCAACCGGCTGCCTGGGCCTTCTCGCCGCGCGCGCCGGATCGTGGCGGCGCGGTCCGCATCCGGTTCCTCGGAGCCGCCTGCGAGGAACCGGGCTGGCAGCCCGGTCCACAGCGGCTCGCGGTCGGCCGGTGGAGATCCCAAGTTGTCCACAGGCCGCCTCGTGCGCTGCGTGATTCTCCTAGCATGGCCGGATGACTCCCCTGGAAAACGGTCCCGTAGCCGCTGTCGCCGACGTTGAGCCCGACGTGCCCATGGACGATGGGCTGCGGGTGCTGCGGCGGGTGTTCGGGTACGACGCGTTCCGCGGGGAGCAGCGGGAGATCATCGAGCATGTGGTCGGCGGGGGCGACGCGCTCGTGCTGATGCCGACCGGTGGCGGCAAGTCGTTGTGCTACCAGATCCCCGCTCTGGTGCGGCCCGGCGTGGGCGTGGTGATCTCACCGCTGATCGCGTTGATGCAGGACCAGGTGGACGCGCTGCGGGCGCTGGGGGTGCGGGCCGGGTTCCTCAACTCCACACAGGACTTCGACGAGCGGCGGATGGTCGAAGCGGAGTTCGCCTCCGGCGAGTTGGACCTGCTCTACCTGGCGCCGGAGCGGTTGCAGAGCGAGGCGACCGTGAGCCTGCTCGACCGTGGTGAGATCTCGCTGTTCGCGATCGACGAGGCGCACTGCGTCGCCTCCTGGGGGCATGACTTCCGCCCGGACTACCTGGCGCTGTCCGCGCTGCACGAACGCTGGCCCAAGGTGCCGCGCATCGCGCTGACCGCGACGGCCACCAAGGCGACGCACGCCGAGATCGCCACCCGGCTGAAGCTGGAGGACGCCCGGCACTTCGTGGCGAGCTTCGACCGGCCGAACATCCAGTACCGCATCGTGCCCAAGAACGACCCGAAGAAGCAGCTGCTGGACCTGCTGCGCACCGAGCACTCCGGGGACGCGGGCATCGTCTACTGCCTCTCGCGTGCCTCCGTGGAGAAGACCGCCGAGTTCCTGGTGCGCAACGGCGTCGAGGCGCTGCCGTACCACGCGGGGCTTGACGCGCGGACCCGTGCCGACAACCAGGCGCGCTTCCTGCGCGAGGACGGTCTGGTGGTGGTCGCCACGATCGCGTTCGGCATGGGGATCGACAAGCCGGACGTGCGGTTCGTCGCCCATCTCGATCTGCCCAAGTCCATCGAGGGCTACTACCAGGAGACCGGTCGGGCGGGGCGCGACGGCCAGCCGTCCACCGCCTGGCTGGCGTACGGGCTCCAAGACGTCGTACAGCAGCGCAAGTTGATCGAGACCTCGGAGGGGGACGACGCGCACCGGCGCCGGCTGGCCGCGCACCTCGACGCCATGCTGGCGCTGTGCGAGACGGTCGACTGCCGCCGGGTGCGGCTGCTGGCGTACTTCGGCCAGCGCGGCGAGCCGTGCGGCAACTGCGACACCTGCCTGTCGCCGCCGGAGTCCTGGGACGGGACGATCGCCGCGCAGAAACTGCTGTCCACCGTGGTCCGACTCAAGCGGGAACGGAACCAGAAGTTCGGGGCAGGCCAGATCGTCGACATCCTGCTGGGCAGGAAGACCGCCAAGGTCATCCAGTTCGACCATGACGCGCTGAGCGTCTTCGGCATCGGCACGGAGCTGCGCGAGGCCGAGTGGCGCGGTGTGGTGCGGCAACTGCTGGCGCAGGACCTGCTCGCCGTCGAGGGCGAGTACGGCACGCTGGTGCTCACCGACGCCAGCGGCGAGGTGCTGCGCGGGCAGCGCGTGGTCATGCTGCGCCGCGAGCCGGAGCGGCCGACGCGTGCCGCCAAGGAACCGAAGGCCGCCAAGGCCGGGCGCAAGGTCCCGGTCGACCTGCCGGAAGCGGCCGTTCCGGTCTTCGAGCTGCTGCGCGCCTGGCGGGCGGCCACCGCGAAGGAGCAGGGCGTACCCGCCTATGTGATCTTCCATGACGCGACCCTCCGGGAGATCGCGACCACCATGCCGAGCACCCTGGACCAGCTCGGCACGGTGAGCGGCGTCGGCGAGAGCAAGCTGGCGAAGTACGGGCAACCGATCCTGGACGTCCTCACCGATCGCCCGCAGGAGGCGGAGGCGGACGACGCCCCCTTCGCCGACGCCGAACCGGACCCGTTCGACTCCGACCCGTTCCCGGACGACACCCACTAGACGCCACCGGGACGACACACCGACCAGCCACCTGAAGGGAGTGACATCTGGGAATACCCCTAGGGGGTATAAGGTTGTGTGGAGCGCAAGGCTCCGCCAGACCGCCAGACCCCCGGGAGTGAGCGTCGATGACCACCCCACCCGCCGCGAACCCGACCACGGCCCCAACCGCCAGCGCGGGCCCCGGCACGTCGGGGGCCGCCGAGGCCGAGCTGGAGATCGGTGGGATGACCTGCGCGTCATGCGCCGCCCGCATTGAGAAGAAGCTCAACCGGATGGACGGCGTCACCGCCACCGTCAACTACGCCACCGAGCGGGCCAAGGTCAGCTACGGTCCCGGCCGCACCGTCGCCGACCTCATCGCCACCGTGGAGGCCACCGGCTACACCGCCGCCCTTCCCGCGCCCCCCGCGGCGGAACCGGACCAGCCCGCATCCGACCAGGCCCCCGACGAGCTGGCCGTACTGCGACAGCGGCTGCTCACCGCCACCGTCCTGGCCGTCCCGGTGATCGCCATGGCGATGGTCCCGGCGCTGCAGTTCCGCAACTGGCAGTGGCTCTCCCTCACCCTCACCGCACCCGTGGTGGCCTACGCCGCCTGGCCGTTCCACCGGGCCGCCTGGACCAACCTGCGGCACGGCGCCGCGACCATGGACACGTTGATCTCGATGGGAACGCTGGCGGCGTTCGGCTGGTCGCTGTGGGCGCTGTTCCTCGGGCACGCCGGAATGCCGGGTATGAAGCACCCCTTCGAGCTGTCGATCTCCCGCACCGACGGCAGCGGAAACATCTATCTGGAGGCCGCGGCCGGGGTCACCGCGTTCATCCTGGCCGGACGGTACTTCGAGGCACGCTCCAAGCGCCGCGCGGGCGCCGCGCTGCGCGCCCTGCTGCACCTGGGCGCGAAGGACGTCGCGGTACTGCGTGGCGACCGTGAAGTGCGCCTGCCCATCGCCGAGTTGGCGGTCGGCGACCGGTTCGTCGTGCGGCCCGGCGAGAAGATCGCCACCGACGGCGTGGTGGCGGACGGAACTTCGGCCGTGGACGCCTCCATGCTCACCGGTGAGTCGGTGCCCGTCGAGGTGGCGCCGGGCGACCCGGTCACCGGCGCCACCGTGAACGCGGGCGGCCGGATCGTGGTCGAGGCCACCCGGATCGGCGCGGACACCCAACTCGCCCGGATGGCAAGGCTGGTCGAGGAGGCGCAGAACGGCAAGGCGGCGGCCCAGCGGCTGGCCGACCGCATCTCGGCGGTCTTCGTGCCCGCCGTCATCACCCTGGCGCTGGCCACCCTCGGCTTCTGGCTGTTCGCCGGTGCGGGTGCCACCGCGGCGTTCACCGCGGCCGTCGCCGTACTGATCATCGCCTGCCCGTGCGCCCTGGGCCTGGCGACGCCGACCGCGCTGATGGTGGGCACCGGACGCGGTGCGCAGCTCGGCATCCTCATCAAGGGGCCGGAAGTCCTGGAAACCACCCGCAAGGTGGACACCATCGTGCTGGACAAGACCGGCACGGTGACCAGCGGCGTGATGGCGCTCACCGACATCGTGACCGCCGACGGCGAGGACGCGGACCGTACGCTGCGGCTCGCGGGCGCTCTGGAGCACGCGGCGGAGCACCCCATCGCCAAGGCCATCGCCCGCGCCGCCGAGGAGCGCACCGGACCACTGCCCACCCCCACCGGGTTCACCGCCGTACCGGGCGTGGGCGTCCGCGGCGTGGTCGACGGGCACACCGTCTCCGTTGGCCGCGCCGACATCCGGCTGCCCGCCGAGCTGCGCGACGCCAAGGAGCGCGCCGAGGCCGCGGGCCGCACCGCCGTCGTCGTCACCCACGACGGCGGACCGCGCGCAGTGCTGGTGGTCGCCGACACCGTCAGGCCCACCAGTGCCGAAGCCGTCCAGCGGCTGCGCGACCTGGGGCTGACACCCGTACTGCTGACCGGGGACAACCAGCGCGCAGCGCGGGCGGTCGCCGCCGAGGTCGGCATCGCCGCGGACCAGGTGATCGCCGAGGTCATGCCGGAGGACAAGGTCGAGGTCGTCAGGCGGCTGCAGCGCGAGGGGCGCAGCGTCGCGATGGTCGGCGACGGTGTCAACGACGCGGCGGCGCTGGCCCAGGCGGACCTGGGACTGGCCATGGGCACCGGTACCGACGCGGCGATCGAGGCCGGTGATCTGACGCTGGTGCGCGGTGACCTCAGGGTCGCGGCGGACGCGATCCGGCTGGCCCGGCGCACCCTCGGCACCATCAAGGCCAACCTCTGCTGGGCCTTCGGCTACAACGTGGCCGCGCTGCCGCTGGCTGCCGCCGGACTGCTCAACCCGATGATCGCGGGCGCCGCGATGGCGTTCTCCTCGGTCTTCGTGGTGGGCAACAGCCTGCGGCTGCGGAACTTCCAGCCGACGAACCGGTGAACGGCCGCGCGCCCCTTTGAGCCAGGCCGCCAACCGGTGAGCGACGCGCCGGTGAACGTCCGGCGGCACGCGGTCGCCGATTGGATCCCGTTGTGCGAAGCGGCAGGTGAGCGGACGTAGGGTGACGAGTGACGGCCTTGAGCGACCAGCCCACCGGCCGTACGACCTCATCGGCCCGCACTACCCCACCGGCCCGGCCCGCCGGTCGACGGCGAGGAGCAACGATGCCCGAGAGCCCAGCAGACCACGCCACCCGGCTGGACCGGCTGCCGCAGTGGGAAGCGCTCGGCAAGCACCGCGAGCAGTTGGGGGAGGTGCATCTGCGCGACCTGTTCGCCGCCGACTCCGAGCGCGGCCAGCGCTACACCCTGACCGTCGGCGATCTGCACATCGACTACTCCAAGCACCTGGTGACCGACGAGACGCTCACCCTGCTGCGCGAGCTGGCAGAGGTGCGCGGGGTGGCCGAGCTGCGGGACGCGATGTTCCGCGGCGAGAAGATCAACGTGACCGAGAACCGCGCGGTACTGCACACCGCGCTGCGCGCACCGCGTGACGTGGTGGTCGAGGTGGACGGCGAGAACGTCGTGCCCAGGGTGCACTCGGTGCTCAACAAGATGACCGTGTTCACCGACAAGATCCGTTCCGGTCACTGGACGGGCCACACCGGCAGGCCCATCAAGAACATCGTCAACATCGGCATCGGCGGGTCCGACCTGGGGCCGGCCATGGCGTACGAGGTGCTCCGCCCTTACACCGCACGTGACCTGACGTTCCGCTTCGTGTCGAACGTGGACGGCGCCGACCTGCACGAGGCGGTACGGGACCTGGATCCGGCCGAGACGCTGTTCATCATCGCCTCGAAGACCTTCACCACCATCGAGACCATCACCAACGCCAAGTCGGCGCGCTCCTGGCTGCTCAACGGCCTCGGCGCCGACGAGAGCGCGGTGGCCAAGCACTTCGTGGCGCTCTCCACCAACGCGGAGAAGGTCGCCGAGTTCGGCATCAACACGGACAACATGTTCGAGTTCTGGGACTGGGTCGGCGGTCGCTACTCGTTCGACTCGGCGATCGGCCTGTCGCTGATGATCGCGATCGGCCCCGACTGCTTCCGCGAGATGCTGGCCGGCTTCCACCTGGTGGACGAGCACTTCCAGTGCGCGCCGATCGAGGAGAACGCCCCGTTCCTGATGGGCCTGTTGGGTGTCTGGTACGGCAACTTCCACGACGCCCAGTCGCATGCCGTGCTCCCCTACAGCCACTACCTGTCGCGCTTCACCGCCTACCTCCAGCAGCTCGACATGGAGTCCAACGGCAAGTCCGTGGACCGGGAGGGCCGCCGGGTCAACTGGCAGACCGGGCCGGTGGTGTGGGGCACGCCGGGCACCAACGGGCAGCACGCCTACTACCAGTTGATCCACCAGGGCACCAAGCTCGTTCCGGCCGACTTCATCGGCTTCGCCCAGCCGATCGCGGAACTCGGCGAGTTGGCCGACCACCACGACCTGCTGATGGCCAACTTCTTCGCCCAGACCCAGGCGCTGGCCTTCGGAAAGACCCCGGAGGAGGTCACCGCCGAGGGTGTGCCCGCCGAACTGGTGCCGCACAAGACGTTCGTGGGCAACCACCCGACCACCACCATCCTGGCCAGGGAACTGACCCCCTCGGTGCTCGGCCAGTTGATCGCGCTCTACGAGCACAAGGTCTTCGTCCAGGGCGCGATCTGGAACATCGACTCCTTCGACCAGTGGGGCGTCGAGCTGGGCAAGGTGCTGGCCAAGCGGATCGAGCCCGCGCTGACCGAGGGCGCCCAGGTGCCCGGTCTTGACTCGTCCACCAGCGCGCTGGTTCGCCAGTACCGCTCGCTGCGCGGTCGCTGACCCCGCAACCGGCGGATATCCACAACCTGTGGAGAACTCCGCCGCGATGAGCCGCGAAACACGAAGCCGCGGTCGCCTCCTGGGCGACCGCGGCTTCGTGCTCCCCGCTCAGCCTCAGCCGAGGCGGGTCAACTTGCTGCCGAAGGACGGTGCGTTGAGGTCCGACCGCAGCGCGACCGGAACCTTCACCTGACCGGGACCGCTGCCCACCGTCAGCGTGCCCACCGTGGCACCCGCCTTCGCCGAGTGCGGTACGCCCGACGAACCGGCGTTCAGCGCGATGTCCACCTTCAACCCGGCCCAGCCGACCGCCTGCACGTCCTGCGTGGCGACCACCGGAGTCCTGCCCCCGAGGCCGTCGTCGACGTAGCCGACCACATCGCCCTTCCTGATCACCTGGTCGGAGGTGAGCGACTGCTGGGCGGTCATGATGAGTTGCCGCCCGGCGGCCAGCACGGTGTCGATGATCGAGGGCTTGTACTGGCCCATCACCGCGCCGATGATCAACTGGGTGGTGCCGCCGACCTGCTTGACCGCCGCGAAGACCAGGTTGCCGCCCGCCTTGGTGCTGGTGCCGGTCTTGATGCCGACGGTGTTGTTGAGCGGAACCAGCCCGTTGTAGTTGCGGTAGGTGTCGCCACTGGCCGCCTTGTACGAGGGCTTGGCCACGATCTCCCGGAACACGTCGTTGGTCATCGCCTGCCGGGCCAGCTTGATCTGGTCGACGGCGGTGCTCACCGTGGTGGCGTCCAGGCCGCTCGGGTCGGTGTACGTGGTGTTGGTCATCCCGAGGTCCTTGGCGGCCGAGTTCATCTTCTTGACGAAATCGGCCTCGGAACCGCCGCCGTCCCAACGCGCCAGCAGCCGGGCGATGTTGTTCGCCGAGGGAAGCATGATCGCTTCCAGCGCCTCGTACTCGCTGATCTTCTGGCCCGCGGTCACCTTGACCACCGACTCGTTCTCCCGGCTGACGTCCGCCGCCGCCTGCTGGTCGATCGGGATCAGCGGCCCGGCCTCACCGTGCCTGAGCGGGTGGTCGCGCAGGATGACATAGGCCGTCATGACCTTGGCGACGCTCGCGGTGGGCACCGGCTTCTGGGGGCCGAACGACCCCATGCCGCCGAGCCCTTCGACCTCCACCGCCGCCTGGCCCTCGGTCGGCCACGGCATGGACGGCGCCGCACCGCCGAACGTGTACGAGGCGGGGCTGGTCAGCGTCAGCTTCGGGCTGGGCAGCGGGCGCACCGCCTGCACCACGCAGAAGATGATCGCGAGCAGCGCGATCAACGGCGTCCAGATCTTCACCCGGCGCACAGTGGAGCGCAGCAGGGTCGGCGGCGGAGGCGGGGTGTTGGTCAGCTCGGCCAGCAGCTTCAACGGTTCACCGGGCGCGGGCGGCAACGGCTGCTGCCTGGTCCGTTCCACGGCTTCCGGTCCGTCGTCCGCCTGCGTCTGGGCGGCCTTGGCCGACGGTGCGCCGGACTTGGCGTCGCCCTGGGCGGGCTGGGCTGACGGCTGCGTCGGGCTGGGCGCCGTCGCGCCGGGCTTGGCCGTGCTCTGGGCGGTCTTGGCCGACGGCTGGGCGGACTTCGCCGGGGCCTCGGCGGAGGATGCCTCGGCGGCCTTCGCGGAGGCGGACGCGGGCTTCTCGGGCGTCGCGGCAGCCGGGGCCGCCGACTTCACGGGCGCGGCCGACGAGGCGGTGGCCCCGGCGGCCGAGGGCTTCGCCGCGGGCGTAGTGGCGGACGGCCCTCCGGACCGGGACTCCGGGCTCTCCTGCTTCGGCTCCCGCCGCGCTTGCGCACCGGATTCCGGTCCGGTCCTGTCGGCGTCCGGCTTGGCGGCCTTCTCCGCCTGGGCGGGCTTCTCCGCCTGGGCGGGCTTCTCCGCCTGGGCGGGCTTCTCCGCCTCCGTAGCGGGCTCGGAGGGCCGAGCCGGGGCGTCAGTGGACGAGGGCTTCGCCGGGGTCTTCTCCGGCGCGGGCTTGTCGTCCGCCGCCTTCTTCGGGCCAGCCGGAGCCGACGCCTTCGCGGAGACGCCCTTCGACTGGCCGGTTTCCTCCTTGCCGTCCCTGGCCGCACCGGACTTGGCGGCAGCGTCCGAACGCGACGCGACCGCGGCGGCGCCGCTGCCGGAACGCTTCTCTTGATCGGCTTCCGCTTCGGGCTCCTCCGAAGACTCCCCTCCGGGCTCGGCGGAGGAGTCGCCGGCCGCCCGGGGCTTCGCGCCCGACGCTGCTGGGGTCGGCACACGGCCGCTGTTGGACGTACCGGAGCGGTGCTCAGCGTCCGGTTCCGCTACGTCATCCGCCGTAGATTCGGTCGACTCACCCGCCGGGCGTTCGCGCCCGGCGCGCTCGGTGACCGCAGTGGCGGAACGGGCCGCGCCGTCACCGGCGGGCACCCGGATCCGCATCGTCATCGTCGGCTCGGGGGCGCCGTCCTGCCCCGTACCCTCGGCCGAGGCGCCGTCAGTTGCGGCGGCCTGCCGCACCGCGACCCTCGGGTCCACCTTGCCCTCTTTTGTCCCCGCACGCTCCGTCGTCTCCCCCGACGACTGCCGCTGCTCCGCCCTGCCGGGGGATTCGCCCGCCACCCAAGCCTCCCGTACACATCAGGCGGGGCGCCTCACCCGGCGCCCCGCTGCCGATATCCAGTGTCCCGGACCAGTGTCCTGCGCGTGCCCGCGCCCTCGTCGCCAGACCCGCCGATCCCCCCGCAACCTGTTGGGAACGGCCGGTCCACGCCACACGACGCCACCGCCACCCCGCTAGACGAGAACGACATACCTACCGGTTCCCGCAGATAAGGCAAAGGCACTCTCGACACATCGGTGTGAGAGGCGTCACCCTGTCATTCATCCACGCGGGGAGGCATGGATGGGCAGGAGCCGCAGAACAATTCCGGAGGAGCTGTTGCTGCTCGCCTTGGACCCGACCACCGGGACCACGGCGCAGCCGCAGTCACTCGACCTTGGTCTGGCCGGAGCGCAGCTAGTGGAGCTGGCGCTGGCGGGACGGATAGCCCCGGACGGGGATCGTATCGCCGTGGTGCATCCGCGGCCGACAGGTGATCCGACCCTGGACACCGCACTGGAACTGCTGCGCCGGCGCGGCAGCCCGGTGCGCGCCGTCCACTGGATCGGCGGGCCCCGGTTGGGGCTGCGTCAGACGTATCTCGCGCACTTGGAGCGGTGCGACATGGTGCATGCCGTGCCGGGCCAGATGTGCGGGGTACTGCCGACGACTCGCTACCAGGCGACCGACAGCGCGGTCAGCCGGGAGATCAGGGCCCGGCTGGACAACGCGATCCGCACCGGCGTACCGCCGGACCCGCGGACCGCGGCACTGGCCTCGCTCGCCCACGCGGTGGGGCTCGGCAAGCATCTCTACCCCGGTAACGAGGGCCGGTCCTCGCGATCGCGCCTACGGGATCTCATCAGGTACGACCCGATAGGCGGCTTGGTGGCGCACGCCGTGATGGACGTGCAGAACGGCGTGGCGGTCCAGCCGCGACGAGCACCCGCCCAGGCCGCACAGGCCCGCACCGCCAGTCGCGGCATGGCCAGGGCAGGAGCCCGCTGACGCCCTCGGGCGACCAGATGGCCCAGCGCGTGGCGCCGTCCGAAACCCACCGGACGAGAACCACGGGCAACAGCACGGCCCGCACCCCCGTCCCCATGACCCGGTACGGGAGCCGCTGAAGCGCGCGGGGTGGTGACCGGTCGAACACCGGTACACCACCTCGCGCGTTTCGCTGGTACCGCACAGCTAATTGCTCCCGTTCTTCTGCGCAGCGTTGACCTCTGGTGGCAGGCTGCTGACCGGCAGTACACCGGTCGTACAAGAGCAGGTACCTGAACTCCTACAAGAGCAGCGGTGCCGGTGCGGTTCACAGTCGGAGGTGCAGTTCCGTGGCGTCCAACGTCAATCCCACTGTCAGGCGACGCAGACTGGGTTCGGAGCTGCGCAAACTTCGCGAGATGAAGGGCATGACGGCCGAGGAGGTCGCCGCCCGGCTCCTGGTGTCGCAGTCGAAGATCAGCCGGTTGGAGAACGGCCGCCGCAGCATCAGCCAGCGTGATGTGCGCGATCTGTGCGGGGTGTACGGCGTTGAGGACCACCGCATCGTGGACTCGCTGATGCAGATGGCCAAGGAGTCACGCCAGCAGGGCTGGTGGCACGCGTTCGGCGACGTCCCGTACAGCGTCTACATCGGGTTGGAGACCGACGCCGTCTCGCTGCGGGTCTACGACTCGTTGATCGTCCCCGGCCTGTTGCAGACCCCGGCGTACGCGCGGTCCGTGATCGAGGGCATGTGGCCGGAGGCCACCGCCGCCGAGGTGGAGAAACGTATCCAGGTGCGGCTCAAGCGGCAGGAACGAATCACCGACCCGGTCAGCCCGGTGCGCTTCTGGGTGGTGCTCGACGAGGCGGCGCTGCGCCGGGTCACCGGCAACGAGCGCATCATGAGCGAGCAGTTGGACCACCTGGTGCAGTGCAGCACCATGCCACACGTCACGTTGCAGGTCCTGCCGTACGGCGTCGGCGCGCATCCGGGAATGTACGGCGAGTTCGCGATCCTGGAGTTCGAGGACGCGTCGGACGCCTCCGTGGTCTACCTGGAGGGTATGACCAGCGATCTGTACCTGGAGAAGCCCACCGACGTACAGGACTACTGCGTGATGTACGAGCATCTGCGGGCACTGGCACTCAACCCTGAGCAGTCACGGCAGTTCATGGCCCGGATCGCCCGCGAATACGTCTCGTAGGCCCCTTGAGCACTCCGATGCCGCTTGCGGCGCCGGAGATTACACCGTTGCCACTGATGACGGAAGAGGTGGATGGAAGATGCCATCCGGTCGAGTGAACGGCGGCTCCAGGTAGTGATGTTGCCGAGTAGCGTCGTCCGCGTCGCCAAGGTCGACAACTCCCCAACCCCCTCGGCTATTTCGGAGCTGACATGAACAACGAGCAGAGCGCGCACGGCATCACGGCGGCGTGGAAGAAGTCCTCGTACTCCGGCGCGCACGGCGCGTGCGTGGAGGTGCGCACCCCCGGGGCGCACGCCGTAGCGGTGCGCGACTCCAAGGACCCGCAGGGGCCTTCGCTGGCCTTCTCCTCGGACTCCTGGGCGACTTTCATCGCCGGCGTGGAGGCGGGCGCGTTCGACCTCGGCTGAGACCCGGCCGAAGCAGCGCCATACCCCTCCCCACAAACACCGCCGCGAGTGCGGCAGTAACACCAGAGTCCTCTCGACTGGTCGCCGTCCTGGCCGAGGGGGCTCGTTGCTGTTCACGGGCCTTGGCTGTTGTGGACCTTCGGTCCCGCGCCTGCGAAGCACCCGTTCATGGTGTCGTCGCGCGTCGAGCCACAACAATGCCAAGAGGAGTCAAGAGGCGGTAAATTCGTTCCCTGATTTGACTGCTGTTCATATCCGTGAACCGCTACCTCTTGACCAGCCACCCGATCGCGGATTGAATCCCCCGCAAGTCCCGCTCCTGCGACGCGCGTTCGTGTTCCTTGTGCACAGCTGTGGTGTTCACAAGACGGACCCCTGGAGGGGGCATGAACGGTTTCGACTGGGCCGTCCTCGTCGGGTACTTCGGCGTGATGGTCGCGATCGGCGTGTGGTCGCACCGGCAGGTGGGCGACGTCAGCGACTTCTTCACCGCGGGGGGCAGGATGCCGTGGTGGCTGTCCGGCATCTCGCACCACATGTCCGGGTACAGCGCCGTGATGTTCACCGGATACGCCGGGATCTCCTACCAGTTGGGCGTCACCTCGTTCTTCACCTGGTCCTTCCCCATCGCCATCGGCGTCCTCATCGGCGCCAGGAGCTTCGCGCCCCGGCTGAACCGGGTGCGGTCGCGACTGAGGGTCGCCTCGCCGCTCGAATTCCTCAAGGTCCGCTACAACGTGCCGACCCAGCAGGCACTGGCCTGGTCCGGGGTGCTGCTGAAGATCGTCGACGTCGGCGCCAAATGGGCGGCGATCGCCACCCTGCTGTCCGTCTTCACCGGGTCCTCCCTCGACCAGGGCATCCTCGTCACCGGTGTGGTGACCTCCGTGTACTGCACGGTGGGCGGGCTGTGGGCGGACGCGCTCACCGAACTGGGGCAGTTCGTCATCCAACTGCTCGCCGGTGTCGCGATGTTCGCGGAGACGCTGGGCAGGATCGGCGGCGTCAGCGGCCTGTGGAACGTGTGGGACCGGCTGCCCGCCGGGCACACCCATCCCACCGCCGGGCCGTACACCGTGACGTTCCTGCTCGCCTACCTGTTCATCAAGACCTTCGAGTACAACGGCGGCATGTGGAACCAGGCCCAGCGCTACATGGCCACCACCAGCGCCCGGGCCGCCACCCGGTCGGCGGCGCTGTCCGGTGCGCTGTGGCTGCTGTGGCCGCTGGTGCTGTTCTTCCCGATGTGGGTGGCGCCGTTACTGGTGCACGCCAGGAAGCCGGACGCGAGCGACGCCTACGCGCTGCTGGCGGAACGGCTGCTGCCGCACGGCCTGTTGGGGCTGGTGGTGGTCGGGTTCTTCTCCCACACCATGGCGATGTGCTCCTCCGACGCCAACGCGATCGCGGCGGTGTGCACCCGCGACATCCTGCCGTCGCTCTCCGGTGCGGTACGCCACTGGTCGGCACGGACCGGGCTGGTCGCGGCGCGGATCGCCACGGTGTCGTTCCTGGCGCTGTCGATGACGGTTGCCACCCAGGTCGACTCACCGACGTTCAAGGACATCATCACGGTGGTCGTCAAATGGGTCGCGGGCCTGGTGGGGCCGATCTCCATACCGCTGCTGATGGGCCTGCTGCGGTGCTGCCGCCGTTCGGGCCCGACGGCGGCGCTGGCCAGCTGGGCGCTCGGCCTGTTCGGCTTCTGGCTGACGAACTTCGGCCTGACCGGGGTGTCGTTGCAGGCGCAGATCGCGACACCGGTGGCCGTGTCACTGGTGTCGTACGTGGTGATCGGCCTGCTACGGCCGGAGCGGACGGCGGAGCGTGACGCGGTGGTCGAGCTGGTCAACGGGAGTGCGGTGAACGCACCGGCTACGGTTCGCCCGGCCACTCGCCCGGCGCCGTAGGGGAGTTCGGGCGGGCGGCCGGGTGCGGCGTCACCCGGAGACCGGGTACCGGCTCAGCCAGGCGCTCGCGCCGGTCAGGGCGGCGCCCTGCGTCATCTGCATGGAGAAGTCGTCGGCCAGTTGGAGGATCGTCTCGCGCCCCTCCAACTCCACCACCCACGCGGGCGGCAGCGCCGTCTCTCCGTGCTGTACGCCGAGCAGGTTGCCGCATATCGAACCGGTGGAGTCGCTGTCGCCGGAGTGGTTGACGGCCAGCAGCAGCCCGTGCCGTACGTCCTCCGCGACCAGCGCGCAGTACACGCCGATGCCCAGCGCCTCCTCGGCGGTCCAGCCCTGGCCGAGCGACTCGACCCGCGCGGCGGACGGCGGCCCCTGACGGGCCGCCTCCAGCGCGCTGCGGAGCGCCTGCGTGGTCTCCTCATGGCCGGAGTGGACGGCCAGTTGCGTCAGGGCCTGCTGTACGGCCTCTTCCAGCGAGTTGCCGTGCGCCAGCGCGTGCACGAGCACCGCGAGCGCACCGGCCGCCAGGTATCCGGTGGGGTGGCCGTGGGTCTGGGCGGCGCACTCCACCGCGAGTTGGCAGACCAGTCCCGGCTCCCAGCCCACCAGCAGGCCGAACGGCGCGGAGCGCATCACCGTGCCGCAGCCCTTGGAGCCGGGGTTCTTGGGCTGGGCCAGCGTGCCCATCCGGTCGTCGCCCAGGCCGGACAGGCAGGCGCGTCCGGGGGCGCGCTGGGAGTACAGCCACTCCTCGCGGGCCAGCCAGCCCGCGTCGGCGTCACGCTCGTCGGGGCCCCAGTCGGCCTGGGTGGCGGCCCACCGAAGGTAGGCGCGGTGCACGTCCGTCGGCGGATGCCAGGTGCCGGTGTCCCGGCGGACGTGGGCGCGGATCAGCCCGTCCACGGTGAACAGGCTCATCTGGGTGTCATCGGTGATCGCACCGCGCCGCCCGTAGGCGGGGACGTAGTCGGTGACACCCGCCTCGCCGTGCTTGGCTCGGATCGCCGCCAGCGAGTCGAACTCGATGCCGGCGCCCAGCGCGTCGCCGATCGCCCCACCGAGCAGGCAGCCTCTCACCCGGCTGCGGAAGTCCTGTTGTTCCGCCCGCCCCCATATTTCGGCCACGCCGCAACTCCCCTTCTGAGTTGGCCGCTTCACTGTGTCGTTCTCTTCTCAGCTGTCCAGGACCGGCAGCAGCTCCGGCAGGTGGCCGTCCGAGGCCAGCCCGGCCGCCCGGCGTTCCTCCGGCACCGTGCCGTACAGGGTGTTCCGCTGCCGGGCGGGGCGGCCCGCCGCTTCGGCGATCGCGACCAGGTCGCGGATGGAGCGGTACGACCCGTAACTGGAACCCGCCATCCGGGAGATGGTCTCCTCCATCAGCGTGCCGCCCAGGTCGTTGGCGCCAGAGCGGAGCATTTCGGCCGCTCCCTCGGTGCCCAGTTTCACCCAGCTCGTCTGGATGTTACGGATGTGCGGGTGGAGCAGCAGCCGGGCCATGGCGGTGACCGCGCGGTTGTCCCGGTGGGTCGGGCCGGGCCGGGCGATGCCCGCCAGGTACACCGGGGCGTTGGTGTGGATGAAGGGCAGGGTGACGAACTCGGTGAACCCGCCGGTTTCCTGCTGTATGCCGGCGAGCAGCCGCAGGTGGCCCAACCAGTGCCGGGGCTGGTCCACATGCCCGTACATCATCGTGGAGGAGGAGCGGATGCCCAGTTGGTGTGCGGTCCTGACGACCTCCACCCAGGTGGCGGTGGGCAGTTTGCCCTTGGTGAGCACCCAGCGCACCTCGTCGTCGAGGATCTCGGCGGCCGTGCCGGGGATGGTGTCCAGGCCGGACTCCTTGGCCCGCTGCAGCCAGTCGCGGATGGACAGTCCGGTGCGGGTGGCGCCGTTGGCGACCTCCATCGGCGAGAAGGCGTGCACATGCATGCCGGGCACCCGGTCCTTGACCGCCCGGGCGATGTCGAAGTAGGCGGTGCCGGGCAGGTCGGGGTGGATGCCGCCCTGCATGCACACCTCGGTGGCACCCACCTCCCAGGCCTGTTGGGCGCGGTCGGCGACCTGGCCGAGGGAGAGGGTGTAGGCGTCGGCGTCGGTGCGGCGCTGGGCGAAGGCGCAGAAGCGGCAGCCGGTGTAGCAGACGTTGGTGAAGTTGATGTTCCGGGTGACGATGTAGGTGACCTCGTCGCCGACGGCGTCGCGCCGTACGTCGTCGGCGATCCGGCACAGCGCGTCCAGCGCCGGGCCGTCGGCGTGCAGCAGGGCGAGCGCCTCGGCGTCGGTGAGCCGGGTGGGGTCGTCGGCGGCGGTGGCCAGGGCGGCGCGTACGTCGGCCTCGATGCGGTCCGGGACGGTACCGGGGGCGGCCTGTTCGCGTAGCGCCTCCCAGTCTCCGTACACCTCGTCGAAGTCGTTCCTGCGGTCGCCGGTGCGGCCTTCGGTGTCGATGGCGGTGTGCAGGTCAGTGCGCCCGCTGGCGGTGAAGACCTGGTCGGGCTCCTGCCAGGGCAGGCCGGTGGGCTTGCGGTCCTCCACCGCCAGCCCGCTGTCCGGGTCGGCCAGCGCCCTGACGTGCGGCAGGACGCGCGGGTCCAGCCAGGGTTCGCCGCGTTGGACGAACTCCGGGTAGATGGTGAGTCGTTCACGCATGGTGAAGCCGGACTCGGCGGTGATGGCGCGCAGTTGGTCGATGTGCGGCCAGGGGTGCTCGGGGCTGACGTGGTCGGGAGTGAGCGGGGACACGCCGCCCCAGTCGTCGATGCCCGCGGCGATGGCCCGCGCGTACTCGCCCGCGATCAGGTTCGGCGGCGCCTGGATGCGGGCGGCGGGGCCCAGGATCAACCGGGCCACGGCGATGGTGGCGACCAGGTCGTCCAGTTCGGCGTCCGGCATGCCGCGCATCGGCGTGTCCGGCTTGGCACGGAAGTTCTGGACGATCACCTCCTGGACGCCGTGGTACTGCCGGGCCACCGTGCGGATGGCGAACAGCGACTCGGCGCGCTCGGTGCTGGTCTCGCCGATGCCGATCAGGATGCCGGTGGTGAACGGCACGTTGGAGCGGCCCACGTCGTGCAGCACGCGCAGCCGCACCGCGGGGTCCTTGTCCGGGGATCCGTGGTGCGGGCCGCCCGGTTCCGACCACAGCCGGGTGGCGGTGGTCTCCAGCATCATGCCCATGGATGCCGCGACCGGCTTGAGCCGCTGCACGTCGGTCCAGGTCATCGCGCCGGGGTTGAGGTGCGGCAGCAGTCCGGTCTCCTCCAGCACCCGGATGGCCATCGCCCGCACGTACGCCACGGTGTCGTCGTAGCCGTGAGCGTCCAGCCACTCCCGGGCCTCGGGCCAGCGGTCCTCGGGGCGGTCGCCGAGCGTGAACAGGGCTTCCTTGCAGCCGAGTTCGGCGCCCTGCCGGGCGATGGCCAGCACCTCGTCCGGGGACAGGAACATCCCCTCGCCCGCGCGCCGCAGCTTGCCGGGCACGGTGGCGAAGGTGCAGTAGTGGCAGCGATCGCGGCACAGCCGGGTCAACGGGATGAAGACATTACGCGCGTAGGTGATCACGCCGGGGCGCCCGGCGGCCTCCAGGCCCGCGTCCCGCACCCGCGCGGCGATCGAGGAGAGGGCGTCGAGGTCCTCGCCGCGCGCTCGCAGCAGGACTGCCGCCTCGGCGACGTCCAACGCGACGCCGCTGCGGGCGCGGCCCAGCGCACGGCGCATGGCGTTGGCGGTCGGTGTCGGCTCCTCGGGGCGCGGCATGCTGGTGTCCATCCACCGAGCATACGAGCGAGCACCGACAGCGAAAGCGATGCCCGCCTGCGCGGTTTGTCACAGCCATGCCCAGGAATACCGCGGGCACCGTGCGTCCTCGTCAGGTCCCGGGCCGTAAGGCCCCGGCCCGGACGGCGCGTTACAGGTACTGCGCGTAGTCGTCGAGGGTGCGCAGCACCTCGTCGGCGCCCGCCGGCGGCAGGATGAAGACGGCCTCCTCGGTGCCCAGGTCCCGCAGCCGCGCGACCTTGTCCGCGTTCGGCCGGATCGCGTACGGGACGACCTGCGGTTCACCTTCCCGTCCCGCCTCGGTCCAGGCGGCGCGCAGCGCGGGCAGGTGCTCGGCGGGGTCCTGACCCACCGGCAGCCAGCCGTCGGCGTATCCGGCGACGTCCGCGAACAGCTTCGGCCCGGCCGCGCCGCCGAGCAGGACCCGCAACCCCTTCGGCTTCGGGTGCGCCTCGCTGGGCTCGATGTGGATGAACTCGCTGTCGTATCCGGTCGGTTCGGGTGCCCACAGGGCGCGCATGGCCGCCAACCTGTCCCGGACGGCGGTGCGGCGGCGGGGCCAGTCCACACCGTGCGCGGCGGCCTCCTCCTGGTTCCAGCCCAGGCCCACGCCCAGGGTGAACCGGCCGCCTGACAGGTGGTCAAGCGTGGCCACCTGCTTGGCGAGCACAATGGGGTCGTGCTGGGCCACCAGGGTGATCCCGGTGCCGAGGATCAGGCGCTCGGTGACGGCGGCGGCCGCGCCCAGTGCGGCGAACGGGTCGAGGGTGCGCCCGTACTCGCGGGGCAGCTCCCCGCCGAACGGGTAGGGGCTCTTGCGGGAGACCGGGATGTGGGTGTGCTCGGGCAGGTAGAGCCCGGCGAATCCGCGCTGCTCAAGTTCCCGCGCGAGCTGGACGGGGCCGAGGGTCTCGTCGGTCAGAAAGATCATGGTCGAGATACGCACTGCGAGCACCTCCGAAAGCGGGCAACTTTTGCCCGGCCTTGTCTCTTCCCGTGCGCGATCACACCGAATCTCGCGATGACTCCTGTCATCCCGCACCTGGGGCGATCGATCACCCAGCGCTGCCATCCGGCGGCTCCTCCGCGCCACCAGGGTGACGCCCCAAGGCGCGTCACCAATACGGGAGTTGAAGGTTCCGTAAAAGACTGTAAGGAACCTTTACTAACAAGGTTGGCCCGGGCATGCTGCCGCTCCATGACGGAACCCCACAGGAGCCATCCGCGCCGCAGGCGGTACGCGGTGCTCGGCGCCGCCGCCGCGCTCGCGGTGACGGGCGGGCTGACCACCACGTACTGGCAGGCCGGCGCCTCTCCCCGCACCCCTCCCGCGGCCAGCGCCCGGGCCAGCGCCGACTGGGTCGCCTTCAGCGGCGGCAGGCTCTCCTACCGAACCGACGCACAGGGCAACCGCATCCCCGACTTCTCCCGCGTCGGCTACCACGAGAGCGACCAGCCCATCCCCGACCGGCCGGTCGCCGTCACCCTCGCTCCGGCCGCCTCCGGGGACGACACCGCCCGCATCCAAGCCGCCGTCGAACGCGTCGGCGGCACCCCGTCAGGCGGCGCTGTCCTGCTCAGGCCGGGCACCTACCGGATCGGCGGCACCATCAAGGTGGACCGTTCCGGTGTCGTGCTGCGCGGCTCCGGGTCGGGCGCCCAGGGCACCGTGCTCACCGGCACCGGTAAGCCGCACACCCTCGTCGCGGTCGGCGGCTCGGGGCAGATCACCCGCAGCGGGGACACCCAGCCGGTAACCGACACCTATGTGCCGGTCGGGGCCAGCACCCTCCATGTGGCCGGCGCCGCCACGCACTTCAGTGCCGGGGACCGGATAGTCGTCCAGCGCCCCATAGAACAGAACTGGATCCACGCCATCGGCATGGACCACATCCCGCCACGCCCCGACGGCACCCCCAGCACCCCGTGGAAGCCCAGCAGCGGCCATGAGTTCGAGCGCACGGTCGCGGGCGTGCGTGGCGACACCATCACCCTCGACGTGCCGCTCCCCCAGGCGCTGGAGAAGCAGTACACGCACGCGAGCGTGTGGACCTACACCTTCGCCGGCCGCATCAGCGAGGCGGGCGTCGAGAACCTCTCCGGAAACGGCAAGGCGTTCGAGTCCGACCCGTCCTGGCACGGCGGCGGGTACTTCAACTCGGCGCTGGTCAGCGTGGACGCCGCGGAGAACTCCTGGGTGCGCGACGTCACCGCGAACAGGTTCGGCTCGGCCTTCTCCTTCGGCACCGGCGCGCTGCACGACACCATGCTGGACACCCGGTCGCTGGACGCCTCCGTACCGCAGGACGTCCACGCCCAGCCGGTCGCCTACACGGTCAGCGGACAACAGACACTGATCGAGAACTGCACGGTGACCGGCAGCAACCAGCATGCCTGGGCAACACAGGCGCGCATCCCCGGCCCCAATGTGATCACCAACTGCACGGCCAGCAACACCGGCAAGCGACTGCTGGACGCGGGCCCGCACCAGCGGTGGGCGACCGGCACCCTCTACGACGAGATCACCATGGACACCTCCGGCACGCTCGCGCTGCACGACCGCCAGTGGATGGGCAGCGGCCAGGGCTGGGCGGGCGCCAACGACGTGGCATGGAACTGCTCGGTGGGCAGGTACCAGGTGGAGGACCCGCCGACCGCGCACAACTGGGCCATCGGCTGCACCGGCACCCAGGCACCGCCCGCCAGCGGCCACCGCCCCGGCGAGTTCCAGTCCTCCGGCAGCCATGTGCTGCCCGCCAGCCTCTACCAGGAGCAGCTCAGGGAACGGCACGGCCAGTAGACCCGAGGCGTCGGTGCCCGAGGTGCTGCCCTCGGGCAACGACGCGGATCCACGCGAAGCCCTAGCCCGTCGAGACCGTCTCCGTGTCGCGCCCCGAGCGCAGCACCGTCCCCGGGACGGCGCCCGTCACCACTCCGTCCCTTATGGTCTCGACGCCGTTCACCCGCACACTCACCACGCCCTGCGCCGCGGAGTGCAACCGCGGGCTGTCGCCCGGCAGGTCGTGTACCAGGGTCGCGGCTGCGGCGTCGATCCGCTCAGGGTCGAAGACCACCAGGTCGGCGAAGTACCCCTCGGCGATCCGGCCCCGCCCACGCAGCCCGTACAACCTGGCCGGATCGCCGGTGAGCATACGCACCGCCTTCTCCAGCCCCACCAGCCTTCGCCCGCGCAGGCAGTCCCCGATGAACCGTGTCGTATACGGCGCACCGCACATCCGGTCCAGATGCGCGCCCGCGTCCGAGCCACCCAGCAAGACGTCCTCGTGCTCCCAGGTCTGCCGTCGCAGCTCCCAGCTCGCCGGATCGTTGTCCGTGGGCATGGGCCAAAGCACCGTACGCAGCCGGTCGTTGGCGCATATCCCCACCAGCGCCTCGAAGGGTTCCTGTCCTCGCTCGGCGGCGATGTCGCAGACCCGTCGACCGGTCAGTCCAGCGTTCTGCTCGCAGTACGTATCGCCGATGACGTAGCGACCGAAGTCCGCCAGCCGCCGGAAGACGCCGGCTTCCGGGCTCTCCGCACGGCGCAGCATCTCCGCCCGCACGGCGGGATCCCTGAGCCTGCCGATCCGCTCGTCCACCGGGAGACCGAGGATCTCTCCCCATCCGGGAATCAGATTGAGCGCGCAGAAAGTGCCGAGCGACATGTTCATCGGCGTGAGGATCGGCATCGTCAGTGCGACGACCCGGCCACCCGCCTTACGGGCCATGGCCGATGCGAGCAGTTGCCGCGGAACACGTTCGGGAACGGCCGCGTCGATCGTCAGTACGTTCCAGTTCAGCGGCCGCCCGGCCGTCGCGCTCATGGCGGCCAGCAACTCGATCTCGTCATCGGAGAACTGGTCCAGGCATCCGGCGACAATCGCCTCGATCTGTGTGCCCTCGTGTTCCCCGACCGCGCGGCACAGCGCCAGCAACTCCTCGCGGCGCGCGTAGCGGGACGCCACCGGTTTGCCGTCCCCGTCGGAGTGGGTGGACGACTGCGTGGTCGAAAGACCCCACGCGCCCGCGTCCATCGATTCATGGAAAAGCCACAGCATTCGCTCCAACTGCCGTGCGGTGGGCTGTCCACCGATGGCGTCTTCGCCCATGACGTGCCGCCGCAGCGCGCAATGGCCCACCATGAAACCGGCGTTGACCGCGGTCCGCCCGTCGAGCGCGCCAAGGTACTCGGCGAACGAGGCCCAACTCCAATCCACCCCGGTTTCAAGGGCCTTGAGCGACATGCCCTCGACCTTGCACATCATGCGCCGTGTGTAGTCGGCGTCCCGCGGCCTGAGCGGCGCCAGGGTGAATCCGCAGTTGCCGCCCACGACGGTGGTCACACCGTGGTGCATGGACGGGGTCGCGAAAGGGTCCCAGAACAACTGGGCGTCATAGTGCGTGTGCGGATCGATGAATCCGGGCGTGAGCACCAGCCCGTCCGCGTCCTGAGCGCTGCGCGCGCCTTCCGTGGTGCTGCCGGGAGCGGTGATCGAGACGATTCTTCCGTCCTGTATTCCGACGTCTGCGAGATATGAGGGCGCTCCCGTGCCGTCCACCACGGTGGCGCCCCTTATCAGGTGGTCAAGCATGGTCGATTCCCCTCTGCGGAAAGTGGTGGCGAGGGAGCCGCGGCCCGGATCGGCCCGGCCGGGGCCGTGCGACGGGCCGCCGTCGCACGGCCCCGGACCGGGTCGGGAAGCGACGGCCCGGGAAGCCGTCGCCGCACAGCGGGCGCCGGGGCCGCGGTGGGGCCCCGCACACCGTTCGGGCGGGCTGTCCGCGCGGCCCGGCTAGCCCCGCGCCGCCTTCCGGAATCGGGTGGTCCGGTGCACCGGGTCCGTGTCCATCTTCGGGATGACGTGCTCTCCGATGAGTTTGATCGTCGTCAGCGTGTCCTGGTACGGCACGCCCACCGGCAGCCCGAACACCAACTGGTCGGCGCCCGCCGCCTCCCACCGTCTGCACTGTGAAAGGACCTCGTCCGGGTCGCCGCAGATCATCAACTCCTCGGCTATCAACAGGTCGATGATCTCCGGGGTGTAGTCCGGCAGGAGTTCCGGCCACCGCGGAATCCCCTCGGGCCGGGGGAAGGTGTCGTGGTAGCGGAACAGCAGCGACTGCAGGTAGTTGAGATTGCTGGAGACCGCGATCTCCCGCGCCTTCTTCGAGGTTTCGGCGCATATCGCGGTGGACGTCACCATGACGTTGTCGTTGACGTAGTCGCCGACCGGCTCGGCGTCGCGTACCGCGGTCTTGTACGAGTCGACCACCCACTCCATGTCGGAGACCTTCTGCACGCTGAACCCCAGTACCCCGAGGCCCTTCCCGGCGGCCATGGCATACGAGGACGGCGACCCCGCCGCGTACCACATCGCGGGGTGCGATACCCCGTACGGCTTGGGCAGGACCTTGCGCGGGGGGAGCGACCAGTGCTTTCCCTTGAACCCCTCGTATGTGTCCTGCAGCCACATCTTGGGGAACTCGGCGATGGTCTCCTCCCAGATCTCCTTGGTGTGGTTCATGTCGGTGATCCCGGGGAGGAAGCCGAGGATCTCATGGCTGCCCGCGCCGCGTCCGGTGCCGAACTCGAAGCGGCCGCCGGAGAGATGGTCGAGCATGGCGACCCGCTCGGCGACCTTCGCGGGATGGTTGACCTGCGGCAGCGGGTTGAAGATTCCGGAGCCGAGGTGGATGCGTTCGGTGGCATGGGCCAGATAGCCGAGGAAGACGTCATTGGCCGAAAGGTGGGAGTACTCCTCCAGGAAATGGTGCTCGCTCGCCCAGGCGTACTTGAAACCCGACCTGTCGGCCTGGATGACGTACTCGGTCTCCTCCAGCAACGCGTGGTGCTCGGCCTCGGGGTCGGCCTTCGCCCGGCTCGCGGGCACATATCCCTGTACGAAGATCCCGAATTCCAAGATCGCTCCTCGGGCGTCCACTTCGTTTCTGACGTACCGTCAGGTTTACTCGACTCTCGCAGCGCCCGCCGAAGCCGTCAATACCGGGGGCACCGCCCGGGTTCCCCCCCGCCATCAGTTGAGGTGCGGCGCGACGTCAGCGGCGAACGCCTCCATCTGGTCGAGGAGCTCGGCCGCACTACGGCTGCGGAAGCGGACCTGTATCTGCCCGACCCCCATGCGGGCATACTCGCGCAGCGACTCCGCGATGGCCTCACCCTTGCCGCGCAGCGTGCGGCGGCCCACCCGCCACGACGGCTCCCCCACGTACACCGGCTCGGTGATCGCCCCGATGTCCAACGGTGCGCCGCGCCGCAGCCGCGCCAGTTCCGCTATCCGCGACGGCAGCTGGTCCCGAGGATCTCCCTGCGGCAGCCAGCCGTCACCGCGCAGCGCCGATCGCCGTATCGCCGCGGGCGACGATCCACCGACCCAGATCGGTGGCCGGGGAACCTGAACGGGCCTGGGCCGCTGCCCCAGTCCCCGGAAGGCGAAGTGCCGACCGCCGTACTCCGGGAACTCCTCCGGTCCGAGTGCGGCCCTGAGCGCGTCAATCGTCTCGTCGAGCACCGGACCGCGGCGGTCGAAGTCCACTCCCAGCGCGTCGAACTCCTCCCGGACATGTCCGGCGCCCACGCCGAGGATCAGCCGCCCACCGGAGAGGTGGTCAAGCGTGGCGTACTGCTTGGCGAGCACCAGAGGGTGCCGCAGCCCGGCCACGGCGACATGACTGAGCAGCCGCACCCGGGTGGTCGCGGCCGCCACGTAGGACAAGGTGGCCACCGGGTCGTACCAGGTGGTGCTCATCGCGTCCGCGAGCCGGGCCGGAATCGCCACATGGTCGCAACAGGCGACGTAGAAGAAACCGAGCCGGTCCGCCGCGCAGGCGATCGCCAGCAGGTCCCCGGGCTCGGCCTCCGTCTCCCATCCCTCCGCGAAGACGGCACTCAGCGCCTGGACCGGCAACTGCATCCCGTAGACCAAACGACCTTCCGGCAGGATCCGCACCATGTGGGCCTCCTCGTCGCGAGTGCCCACATCGTCGTCCCTGACGTACCGTCAGACAAGCCCGTCTTCGCGCGGGGCGCACCCCATGACGTATGTCATAACGCACTCAGGACAGATGACACTGCCCCCGCGCTCCCACCTCCCGCCATCCTTGTGACCACAGGGCCGCAAGCACCGCCGCGACCGGCCCGCGCCGGAGGCGGGCCGGGTAGGGCAGGGGACATCAGGGGAGGGAGGCGGAGCGGGAGGGCCCCGTGGGCGGGCGGTGCGGGGGACCGTCCACCCAACGGTTCACCCGCCGTCTCACGAGCCCGCGCCCGCCCAGAGGCCGTCGCTGGTCAGGCCCAGCAGTTCGATCGCGTTACCGCGCACGATCCGTTCGACCACATCCTGCGGGAGGTGACCCATCTGCGACTCGCCGACTTCCTTGGACCTCGGCCAGGTCGAGTCCGAGTGCGGGTAGTCCGTCTCGTACAGGACGTTGCCGGCGCCTATGGCGTCGAGGTTCCGCAGGCCGAACGCGTCGTCGAAGAAGCAGCCGTAGACGTGTTCGGCGAACAGCTCGGACGGTGGGCGCAGCACCCTGTCGGCGACCCCGCCCCAGCCCCGGTTCTCCTCCCACACGACGTCCGCGCGCTCCAGGACGTACGGCATCCAGCCGATCTGCCCCTCGGCGTACATGATTTTGAGGTTGGGGAAGCGTTCGAACTTGCCCGACATCAGCCAGTCCACCATCGAGTAGCAGCAGTTGGCGAACGTGATCGTGGAACCGACGGCGGGCGGAGCGTCCGCGGAGGTGGAGGGCATCTTCGAGGAGGAGCCGATGTGCATGGCGATGACCGTGCCGGTCTCGTCGCAGGCGCCCAGGAACGGGTCCCAGGCGTCACTGTGGACCGAAGGCAGCCCGAGGTGCGGCGGTATCTCGCTGAAGCAGACCGCGCGCACACCGCGTTCGGCGTTGCGCCGCACCTCGCGGGCGGCGAGTTCGGCGTCCCACAGCGGGATGAGGGTGAGCGGGATGAGGCGGCCGTGCGCCTGCGGCCCGCACCACTCCTCCACCATCCAGTCGTTGTACGCCCGTAGGCACAGCAGCCCGAGTTCGCGATCCTTGGCCTCGGTGAACGTCTGGCCGCAGAAGCGCGGGAAGGTCGGGAAGCAGAGCGCGGAGCGCACATGGTTGATGTCCATGTCCGCCAGCCGCTCGGGAACGCTGTAGGAGCCGGGACGCATCTGCTCGTAGGTGATGCCTTCGAGCCTGACGTCATCACGGCTGTAGCCGACGGCGGTGTCGAGCCGGGTCAGTGGGCGGCGCAGGTCCTCGTAGACCCACCAGTCGGCGATCGGCCCGTCATCGCCGGGCGCGCCCATCTTGGGCGCGAACTTCCCGCCGACGAAGGTCATTTCCTTCAGCGGTGCCCGGACGATGCGCGGGCCGATGTCGTGGTACCGGGACGGGAGCCGGTCCCGCCAGACGCCTGCGGGCTCGACCGTGTGGTCGTCCACCGAGATGATCTCCGGGAAGCTCTCCATGGAGCCACGGTAGCGCCGATCTGACGGCTCGTCAGCTCGATGAGAGTCAGCATCGTCGGCCGGACACGTTCGCCGCCTTCGCCGATCGCACCGCTCCGCCGCCGCTACCCCCTGCCTCGGGGTCCGCGGGGCCGGCCCGTCTCCCAGACCGCGCGCCCCTGGTGGACGGGGAGCAGCAGCCGCCATACGGCGTCGTCCATGCCGTGCACCGAGGCGATCCAGCTCAACTCGTCGTCCTTGACGCCGAGTCGGCAGGCGTCCTGTAGCTCATGGAGGACGTTGAGCAGGTCGCCGTGGCTGAACGGCGGCTCCATTCGGCCGCCCAACGGGTCGCCGGGCGGCCCGGGTATGTAGCGCCGGTAGGCGTCGGTGCCGCGCAGTACGCCCACCGGGCGCCAGCGGTCGGCGAGTTCGGCGACCGGGCAGCCGCCGACCATGTGCCCGTCGGCCTCCAGAACCGGAACGCGTTCGCGGTTGACCGGTAGCGCCGACCAGCCGTCGGCGGCGGTCAGTACGGCGGCGGGGGCGACCCGGTCGACGGCATCGGCGACCCCGTCGTCGATGCCGTCGTCCATGCCGTCCGGCGTCCCGTCGCCTGGTCCGTGGTCAGGCAGCAGATAGGGCACCGCGACCATGCCCGCGTACAGGCAGCCGTAGAAGGCGCCGGCGAAGTCCGGGCCCTGGCGGTAGGCGAGGAGTACCCGGCTGCCCGGCGGGAGCGCGCCGCCGAGCCGGGCGGCCACTGCGCGCGCCCGGCGGTCGAGTTCGGCGTAGCTGCACGCGGCGGTCGCGGCGAAGGGCGCGCCGGGAAGGGCGCCGTACGGTACCGCGCACGGCAGTTCCGCGGCCCGCTTGCGCAGCATCCGGCCGGGTGTCACCACCGTGCTCATCCTCGCGCGCGTCCGCTCCGTGGTGGGCCCACCGAGACCGCCTCCAAACACCGATGCGGACGGCTTCGGTGGCGTACACCATGAGCACATGACAGCTCCGTCACTCCTCTCCCTCACAGGCCTCACACACGGAATCTCAAATTCCGCTCAATTCGGACCGATTGGCGTACAACCGCTCGTGAGGAGGTGACCGCGCCCGGTAGGACAGGGCAAACTGGCGGTCACGCGGCTGTACTCATCACACGAGGAGATGGTCCCGGCTCGCGATGAACGATCGATATACGTCCGCTCGGTACGTGCTCGACGCGTTCTCGCCACCGGCGGAATGGGAGTCTGTGATGGATGGCGGAACGGAGCCGGGGCTGCGCTTCGCGCTCCTCGGCCCGGTGCGGGCCTGGCATGGCGAGAACCTGCTACCTGCGGGCTCACCCCAGCAGCGTGCCCTGCTGGCCGCACTCCTGCTGCGCGGTGGCCGCACCGCTACGGCCGATGAGCTGATCGACGCGCTCTGGGGCCAGGAGCCGCCGGAGAGCGCGCTGGCGGCGCTGCGCACCTACGCGTTCCGCCTGCGCAAGGCCCTGGGTGCGGGCGTGCTGACATCGGTGTCGGGCGGCTACGCGGTGCGTACCGCGCCGGGCAGTGTGGACATCGCGGTCGCCGAGCAGCACGCGGCCGAGGCCGAGAAGGCGCGGGCCTCGGGTGATGCGGCGCGGGCCCGGGAACTGCTCTGCGCGGCCCTCGACTTGTGGGACGGCGAGCCACTGGCGGGGCTTCCCGGGCCGTACGCGGAGATGCAGCGCACCCGGCTGATCGAGTGGCGGCTGTCCCTGCTGGACGCCCGCCTCGAACTCGATCTGGAACTCGGCGGGCACAGTGAGGCGGTTTCCGAGCTGACCGCCTTGTCGGCCGAACACCCGCTGCGGGAGCGGTTGCGGGCGCTGCTGATGCTCGCTCTGTACCGCAGCGGTCGCCAGGCGGAGGCGCTGGGCGTCTTCGCCGACACCCGGCGGCTGCTCGCCGACGAGCTGGGTGTCGATCCGTGCGCGGAACTCACCGAACTCCATCAGCGCATCCTGGAGGCCGACCCGGAACTGGCCGCTCCGTCGTCGTCCGGGGACTCCGCGGCGACGATCGCCACGGTTCGGCCGGCGCAACTCCCAGCGACCGTGGTCGACTTCACCGGCCGCGCCGCGTTCGTCTCGGAGCTGGCCGAGGAGTTGGCCACCGCTGAGCAGGGTGTCATGGCCCTGTCCGCGGTGGCGGGCATCGGCGGTGTCGGAAAGACCACGCTGGCGGTGCATGTGGCCCATGCGGCCCGAACCGCCTTCCCCGACGGGCAGTTGTACGTGGACCTCCAGGGGCAGGGGGCGCGGCCAGCCGAACCGGAGACGGTGCTGGCGTCCTTCCTGCGGGCACTGGGCACGCCGGATTCAGCCATTCCGGACGGACTTGAGGACCGCGCTGCGCTGTACCGGTCGGTGCTCGACGGCCGTCGCGTGCTGGCCCTGCTGGACAACGCGCACGACGCCGCGCAGGTACGGCCGCTGCTGCCGGGCACCCCGGGCAGCGCCGCACTGATCACCAGCCGGGTCCGCATGGTGGATCTGGAGGGTGCCCATCTGGTGGACCTGGATGTCATGAGCCCGGAGGAGGCGCTTCAGCTCTTCACCAAGATCGTCGGTACCGAACGGGTGATGGCCGAACGCCAGGCCGCTCTCGACGTCGTGGCGGCCTGCGGCTTCCTGCCGCTGGCGATCCGCATCGCGGCGTCCCGGCTGGCCACCCGGCGCACCTGGACGGTCTCGGTGCTGGCCCGCAAGCTCAGCGACGAGCGGCGCCGGCTGGACGAGTTGAAGGCGGGGGACCTGGCGGTCAAGGCCACCTTCGAGATGGGGTACGGCCAGTTGGGCCCCGAGCAGGCCCGCGCCTTCCGCCTGCTGGCCCTGCCGGACGGCCCCGACATCTCCTTGAACGCGGCCGCCGCGGTGCTCGACATGGACCCTTACGAGACCGAGTCGCTGCTGGAGGCGCTGGTCGACATAAGCCTGCTGGAGTCCGCGGCCCCGGCCCGCTACCGCTACCACGACCTGCTGCGCCTCTACGCCCGCGACTGCGCCGAACGCGACGAGACCCCGGACGACCGCCAGGGCGCGCTGTCCCGCGTGCTCGATTTCTATCTGGCGTCGGCAGCGGGCGTGTACGAGCTGGAGAACCCGGGGGACCGGGTGTTGGCCCACTTGGCGTCCACGGAGCGCAACGGGCTGGCGTTCACGGAACGGTCCGAGGCCCTCGACTGGCTGTTCGCCGAAGCGGCCAATCTGCTCGCCGCCGTCCAACAGGCCGCCGCGACAGGGTGCCCCGGCCCGCTGCGTCAGGCGATCGACTTGCTGTTCGCAGCCCAGGACCTCATGGAGTCGGGCGTTCATCTGCGCCAGTACGAGCAGGCCGTGCGCGCCATGGTCGAGACCGCGGACGACTGCGGCGAAACCCTGGTAGCCGGCCGGGCACATCTGCTGCTGGGGCGGATCCGCTCCTGGTCGAGCAGCCACTTCGAGGAAGCAGACCTTGAGGCTCAGCGCGCGCAGTTGCTCGGACTGGCCGCGGAGGACCCCCTGACGTGCAGCTACGCGCCGAATCTGCGCGGGCTGATCGCCAAGGACCGCAAGCGCTACGAGGACGCCAAGGAGTACTACCAGCAGGCGCTCACCGCTTTCCGTGACGACGACAACCCGCACGCCACCGCCGCTACTTTGTCGAACCTCTCACGTGCGTACGTCGAACTCGCCGACAGCGCCTCGGCGGTCACCTCCGCCGAGGAAGCCGTGGCGGTCTATCGGGAACTGCACAAGGGGTACCGCCACGCTGTCGCGCTGTACACACTCGGGATCGCCCAGACCTCGAGCGGACAGCTGGACCTGGCGTTGGGGAGCCTCAACGAGGCGCTGCCGATGTTCCGCGAGGCACGCCAGCAACTGTGGGAGGGCGTGACCCTGTACCGCATGGCGGAGGTCCACCTCGCCGCGGGCCATCACCGCCAGGCCGCCTCACACGCCGAGCAGGCCCTGGGGCTGGTGAGCAAGGCCACCGGTCACTGGAGGACCGCCGATGTACTGACCGTTCTCGGGCGCTCGCTCCACGGAATCGGGCAGGTCGACCGGGCGCGGGCCTGCTGGCATGACGCGTTGAACATCCACAAGTCCTTGGGCACTGAGGGCAGCGACGAGATCCTCCACCTGCTCGGCGAGCGCTCATCCCCGAGCGTGGCCGTATAGCGCCAGGTCAGGGGCATTTTCGGGGCCGTTTATCGGTTGCTTATCGGGCGCTGCCAGGATTTCATCGCGTCGAAAGATGCCCGCCTGGTGGCGCACGGGGGTCGTCACCAGGCGGGCGCCAAGAACCGCAACGAGACATCAAACGGGGAGAAACAGCATGACTACCAACGTTCCGAGCACGGGCAAGGGCAAGAAGCCCGGAGTGGGGATCGACACGGGAGCCAACTCGGGGGAGTTCCCGGAGCCGACGGCTGGTATCGAGCTTCAGCCGCTCAGCGAGGGCGTTGAGGAGCAGGCCCAGGAAGAACGGCCGATCATCAACAACCCTGACAACTGGAGCAACACCCTGCGTTAGGGGGCACCGGCCAGGGGGCCACGGGGGGCGCTAGAGCAGCGCGCAAGGCGGCCGCGGCGTGGAGGGGGCGTCGCGGCCAACCTTGTTGTTTGCGACTCCCATTCCATCCATCACTCCGAGACTGGAGCAGACATGAGTCTGATACGGAAGGCTGCCATCGTGGCAGCGGGTGTCGCAGCCGCGTTGGTCGCAGTCGTGGTCCCCGCGACCGCCGCGACCAGTGGGCACAGCGCTGTCAGCCTGAGCGCGAGCAGCGCCCAGCCGGACAACTGGAGCAATGTGTAACGCTCCCTCACAAAGCAGGAGCGGCGGCGGCACCGGGGGGTCCGCCGCCGCTCCGTCATGTTGTGGGGCGGGCGCGCAGGGCGCCCTTGAGTATCTTTCCGCTGGCGTTGCGCGGCAGTTGCGGCAGGAACTCGACCTGCCGCGGCACCTTGTAGTTGGCCATCTCCCGCCGCGCCCAGGCGATCACTTCCTCACCGGTGACCGTCGAGTCCGGGCGCCGTACCACGTACGCCTTGCCGACCTCGCCGAGCCGTGGGTCCGGAACGCCGACCACGGCCACGTCCAGCACATCGGGGTGGCGGGAGACAACGCGCTCTATCTCTGCCGGGTAGGCGTTGAAACCTCCCACGATGAACATGTCCTTGATGCGGTCGGTGATCCTCAGGTTGCCGTCGGTGTCGAGCTCTCCGATATCGCCGGTGTGCAGCCACCCCTCCTCGTCGATCGCCTTCGCCGTCTCCCCGGGGTCCTCGAAGTAGCCGGACATGACGTGGTATCCGCGCACCAGGACCTCGCCGTTGTCGGCGATGGCGACCTCGGTGTCGGGAATGGCGCGGCCGGACGTCGAGGCGATGACCTCCGGTGGATCTCCGCGGCGGCACATGGTGACGGTGCCCGAGGCCTCCGTCAGGCCGTAGGCGGTCAGCACATCGGTTATGCCCAGCTCGTGGCGCAGCCGCTCCACCAGTTCCAGCGGGACGACAGCGGCACCGGTCACCACCAACCGGAGTGCGGACAGGTCGTGTTGGCCGCATGCCGGATGGTCCAGGACCGCCTGGTGGAGGGTGGGCGGGCCGGGCAGCACGCTGATGCGTTCGGTGGAGATGTTGGCGAGGGCGGTGTCCACGTTGAAGACGGACTGCGGAACCATGGTCGCGCCGCGCAGCAGGCAGGCGATGATGCCCGCCTTGTAACCGAAGGTGTGGAAGAAGGGGTTGACGATCAGGCAGCGGTCTTCGGCGGCCAGGCCCGCCAGTTCGCTCCACACTCCGTAGACGCGCAGGGTCTGCGCATGGGTGATGACGGCGCCCTTGGGGTGGCCGGTGGTACCAGAGGTGAACATGATGTCCGAGGGGGCGTCGGGGCGTACGGCGGCGGCCCGGGCGCGTACTCGCTCGGGCGGTACGGCGTCGCCGGCCGCGAGGAACTCCTTCCAGGTGCGGAAGTCGGGCGGGGCGTCCTCCGCCAGCACCACCACGTCGCGCAGTTCGGGCAGTCCCGGCAACGGCCCGTCCGCGCCCCGCACCTGGCCACTGCCCGCCGCGCGCCGCAGCGACGCCACATAGGAGGTGCCGAGGAACGTCCCGGTGACGAACAGCAGTCGGGCACGGGTGCGACCGAGCACGTACGCGGCCTCGACGCCCTTGAAGCGGGTGTTCAACGGCACCAGGACACCGCCCGCGCTGACCGCTCCGAGCGCCGCAGTGATCCACTCCGCCGTGTTCGGCGCCCAGACGGCCACCCGGTCGCCCGGCTCGACGCCGTGTGCGATACAGGCCGCCGCCGCCCGCTCGACGCGTTCGGCCAGCTCCGTGTAGGAGATCCGGGTCCGCCCGTCGACCACGGCCTCCCGATCGCCGTACCGTCGGGCGGACTCGGCAACCAGCCTGGGGATGCTGCCGAATTCCAGGTCACCGCGCATCACCACTGCCTCCCGTAGCTGTGCGGTTCGGCCCAGGTAGCTGACTATCCGTCAGATTAGTGGGTAGCCTGATGCCCTGCCAGCCCCAGGGCCCGCGGGCTCGGGACACGAGGAGGTGGCGCCGGTGGCATCGCTCAAGGACGCGACCGCGATCGTCGGCATAGGCCAGACCGCGTTCGCCAAACGGCTCGACGAACCCGAGAAGACGCTCGCCTGCCGGGCGATCCTGGCGGCCCTGGACGACGCCGGAATCGACCCCGGCGAGGTGGACGCGTTCGCCTCGTACACCATGGAGGAGACAGACGAGGTCGAGATCGCCAAGTCCATCGGCGCGGGAGACGTGACCTACTTCTCCAAGGTCGGCTACGGAGGCGGTGGTTCATGTGCCACCGTGGCCCACCTCGCCGCCGCCATCGCCAGTGGCCAGGCCGCCGTCGGCATCGCCTGGCGGTCCCGCAAACGCGGCTCCGGCAAGCGCCCGTGGACCGACGTCCAGGCCCAACTCCCCACACCAGCCCAGTGGACGCGGCCCTTCGGACTGCTGCGCCCGGCGGACGAGATCGGCATGCTCACCCGCCGCTACATGCATGAGTACGGAGTCACCCGGGACCACCTCTTCAATGTCGCCCTCGCCTGCCGCAACCGCGCCAACCAGAACCCGGCCGCGATGATGTACGAACGCCCGCTGACCCGCGAGATGTACATGACCGCACGGTGGATCAGCGAACCGCTCTGCCTCTACGACAACTGCCTGGAGACCGACGGCGCCCTCGCCTGTGTCGTGGTCAGCGCCGACCGCGCCCGCGACTGCCGTCACCGTCCGGTCTATGTGCACTCCATGGCCCAGGCGCTGCCCGCCCAGCACCACGGCATGGTCAACTACTGGACCGACGACCCGCTGACCGGCCCCGCGTGGACGGCGGCCAGACAGCTGTGGAAGACCGCCGACCTCACCCCCGAGGACGTCGACGTCGCACAGATCTATGACGCGTTCACCCCGCTCATCCCGCTCTCCCTGGAGGGCTACGGCTTCTGCGGACGCGGCGAGGGCGGCGCCTTCACCACGGGCGGCGCCCTGGAGATCGGTGGTCGACTGCCGCTCAACACCTCCGGCGGCGGCCTGTCCGAGGCGTACGTACACGGCTTCAACCTGATCACCGAGGGTGTCAAACAGCTGCGCGGCACCTCCACCGCACAGGTCCCGGGCGCGGCGACATGTCTGGTCACGGCGGGCGAGGGCGTGCCAACCTCCGCCCTACTGCTGAGGAGTTGAGCGTTCATGTCCTCCATCATGAAGGCCACCACTGACAACGGCCTGCTGCTGCCGGTCCGCGACCAGGACGGCGCCCCCTTCTGGGAGTTCGCGGCGCGCGGCGAACTGCGCGTCCAGGCCTGTGCGGTGTGCGGGCGGCTGCGCTTCCCGCCGCGGCCGTGCTGCCCGCACTGCCGGTCCTTCGCCAGCCAGTGGCGTGCGATGTCCGGCCGTGGCCGCATCTGGTCCTACGTCCTGCCTCATCCGCCGCTCCTGCCGGGCTACGCCGCGCAGGCGCCGTACAACGCGGTCGTGGTGGAACTCGTCGAGGATCCCGGGATCCGGCTGGTCGGCAACGTGGTCACCGCGCCCGACGCAGCGCTCAACTCCCTTGATCCGTCCCGGCTGCGCATCGGCGCGGCCGTACGGGCCTGCTTCCACACGATGGCGGAGGGCGTCACCGTTCCGCGCTGGATGCTGGAGCGCCCGTGATCACCGTCGACTCCGGGGACGGCGTCGCGGTGGTCACGCTCGACCGCCCGGACCGGCACAACGCGATCGACCGTACGATGCGCGACCAACTCCAGGCGGTTTGGCGGCAGTTCCGGATGTCCACTGACGTACGGGTGGTTGTCTTGACCGGGGCTGGTGACAAGGCCTTCTGCACGGGCCTCGACCGCGCCTGGGCGGTTCCGCAACCGTTCTCGCCCTATGCGATCGACGATCCGCTGATCGACATCGGCCCCAAGTCGGCCGACCTGTGGATACCGGTGATCGCCGCGGTCAACGGGATGGCCTGCGGTGGCGCGTTCTACCTGCTCGCGGAGTGCGAGTTCGCCATCGCGGCCGACCACGCGACCTTCTTCGACCCGCACACCACCTACGGCATGGTCAGCGCCTTCGAGTCCATCGGCATGGCGCAGCGCATGCCGTACGGGGAGGTCATGCGGATGTCTCTGATGGGCACCGCGGAGCGGATCGGTGCCCGGCGTGCCTACGAGATCGGGATTGTCTCCGAACTCGTCCCGGGCGACGGCCTGTTGGACGCCGCCATGCGGGCGGCCCGCGTCATCGCGTCGTACCCGACGGAGGCGGTGCAGGGCACGGTGCGCGCCGTGTGGTCGGCTCGGGCCGCCGCACGCTCGCTGGCGCTGGCCGGGGCGTCTCAACTGATCGCCTTGGGAAACCTTCCGCCCGAGCGGCAGGAAGCCCTCTTCCGTACCCGCCGCGGTGACCACCGGGTGCGCTGAGGGGGCGGTCCGGAAGACCGCCCGCCACCAGGCCTACCGGCGCGAACCCGTCCCCTTGACCGCGTCCAGCGCGTACACGCACCGGTCCTTGCTGCACGCGTACACCACGCCGTCGCGCACCACCGGGGAGCCGGTGATCTCGCCGCCCGTCTCCAGCTTCCAGCGCAGCTGTCCGCTCGTCGCGTCCACGGTGTACAGGCAGTGGTCCACCGAACCGAAGTGCAGGCGGCCGTCCGCCGCCACCGGGGAGCCGACGATCTCACCCTGGGTGGCGAACCGCCACCTGGGGGCGCCGGAGACCGCGTCCAGGGTGTAGAGCGCACCACCGCTGCCGAGGTGGACGAGTCCACCCGACACCAGAACAGGTTCGACTGACTGCCGGGCCTCCGTCGCGACACGCCAACGCTCCACGCCGGAGCGGGCGTCGAGCGCGTACACCGTGCCCAGGTAGTCGGCCACGTACACCCCGCCCGGAGCGTGTGTGGGCGGTGCGAAGACGACCGCCGGGGCGTCGAAGCGCCACCGCTCGGAGCCGTCTGAGGCGTCCAGCGCCAGTACCCGGCTGCCCGCGGTGACGTACACCGCCCCGCCACCCGTAGTCGGGCGCACCGGCATGCCGGACGCCACCCCCGCGGCCATCTCACCGTCGCCCAGCGGGTACGCCCAACGCTCGGCGCCGGAGCGGGCGTCGAGCGCGTGCAGCAGTCCGCCGCCGCGGTAGTAGACCAGGCTGTCCAGCAGGGCCGGACCGGACTGCGGTGACTCGAAGTCGGCCTGGGCGCCGGTCCGCTTCCACAGCGCCTCGCCGCTCGCCGCGTCCCATGCCTGTACGCCTCCGCCGCGGGTACCGGTGACGACGGTGCCACCGGCCGACTGGAGCGCGTACACCCAGCCGTCGACGGCCAGCCGCCACAGCTCGCCGCCGTCGGCGGAGTCCATCGCGTACAGGCTCGGGCCGTCGGAGGCGTGGATCCGTCCGTCGGCGACGGCCATCATCCAGGCGACGTCACGGGTCTTGAACTGCCGCTGTCCGGTGGCCACATCCAGGACGTGCACCTCGAAGGAGGTCACATACAGGCGGTCACCCGCCACAACAGGCGTGCCCCACACGTCGTTTGACATGCGGAAGCGCCAGGGGCGCCAGCGTGCGTCCCGTGCGCCGTGGCCCTGGGCGGCATGCCGGGACGACTGCCGGACCGGTGGAGCGGGCGGCTGTGCGGGGACGGCCTGGTGGGTCGCAGCCCCGGCGGCGGAAGGCGCTGCCGGGGCCTGGGCCGCGCCGCGGCCGCGTGCCGTCCAGTCGAGGCCGGGCGCCGGGGGCGCGCCCTGGGTGCCGCGCGGGTCCTTGCCCTCGGCCACCAGCGGACCCGGCCCGATCGGCACCGAGCCCGCGAGCTTCACCGGCCCCGCGGGCCGTGCCGGGTGGCCGTCCGCGCCGTGTTCGGGGCTGGCGTGGCGCCCGGAGCCCACTGCCGGGGGCGGCGCCTGTTCAGGCAGCGGCGGCGCCACGGGGGCGGCCGGGCCGTCATGGCCCACGGCGACAGCGGCGTTGGCGGCGGCGACATTGGCCGCGGCGGCTGCCGCGGCGCGCTGTCTGCGTCCGCTGCGCTGCTCTATGAACGCGACGGCGCGCTCGGGCAGCCACGCGGAGACCGAGCCGCCGTCGTCCGCGGAGGAGAACAGGTGCGGCGCCAGTTGCGCCTGCAGGTCCGCGGGGGTTGGCCGCCGCTCCTGCTCCATGCGCATGCACGACTCGATGAGCGGACGCAGTTCGTCCGGCAGCCCTGTGGTGTCCGGGCCCTCACGGAGCAGCATGAAGACCGTTTCGACCGGATTCGAACCGTGGAAGGGCGCATGTCCGGTGGCGGCGAAGACCAGCGTGGAGCCGAGCGAGAAGATGTCGCTGGCGCCGGTGACGCTACGCGAGTCACGCGCCTGTTCAGGCGACATGTACGCGGGCGTGCCCACGGCGACGTTGGTCATGGTCAGCCGGGTGTTCGACACCCCGCTGGCGATACCGAAGTCGATCACCCTGGGCCCGTCCTCGACCACGAGGACGTTGGAGGGTTTGAGATCGCGGTGCACAAGACCGGCGCCGTGGATGGACTGCAGCGCCTCCGCCACTCCGGCGGCCAGCCAGCGCACCGCCTGGGCCGGAAGCGGCCCGCACTCATTGACTATCTCCTCGAGCGAGGGCGCCGGTACGTAGGCCGTGGCGAGCCACGGCACGGCGGCCCGTGGATCGGCGTCGACCACGGCGGCGGTATAGAAGCCGCTCACCGCGCGCGCCGCCTCCACCTCGCGGGTGAACCGGACCCGGAACAGCTGGTCCTCCGCCAGCTCGGCACGCACCGTCTTGATCGCCACGCGTCGACCGGACGCCGAGCGGGCGAGATAGACCAACCCCATGCCGCCGGCGCCGAGCCGCCCGAGGACCTCGAATGGACCGATTCGCCTCGGGTCGTGCTGCGTCAGCTGTTCCACCACTGGCCTGCCACCTCCCCGTACCCCCCGAATTGTTGCAGCCCCGGGCGGCGTCTCACCGTCAATCGCCCCGGGGTACGGGTGCTGATTCTTCCTGGGATGTGCCCCGGTTGCGAACCCGGGGCGATTCCGAGCGTGCCGTACGGTACGCCGGAACGATTCTGCGCCTGCTGGTACGCCCACGTTGTGATACAGACGCCGACTTTCGACCGCGGGTTGCCTGTGTCGCCTTAGCTAGGGGCACGGCGGCGCCGGTGCGGGGCCCAGGAGGTCCGCCGCGACGACGGCGCGATGGTGAGCGGCGTCACCCCAGGCGGCGGACAGCGCCCACACCCGCCGCAGCCACAGCGCCAGGTCGCACTCCTCGGTGTAGCCGATCGCGCCGTGCACCTGGAGGCAGGAGCGACCCGCCAGGTCCGCGGCGTCCGAGGCGAAGACCTTGGCCATGGCCGCGTCCCGCCCGGCCGACGGCAGATCATGATCATGGGAGAAGGCGGCGCGGAGGACGACGGGCTGGGCGAACTCCACCGCGATCAGGACGTCGGCCAGCTGGTGTTTGACCGCCTGGTACGAGCCTATGGGGCGGCCGAACTGGTGGCGTTGCCGGGCGTGGCTGACGGTCAGGTCGAGCATGGCGCGGACGGCACCCAGCAGATCGGCGGCGGCGCCGACCGTGCCGAGCCGCGCGGCACGACTGACCACCCGCTCCTGCCGGACGGCCAGCGGACCGTCCGACCACATCGACATGTCGACATACCCGAGGCCCCGTCCCGGATCCACTCCACGTGCCGCACTGACGCCCGCGTCAGCGGCCGACCTCCCGTACAGCCGGTCGCCGTCGGCGACCAGGAGGAAGTCCGCGTACGCGGCGTGCGCGACGGGCGCCGCACCGGGCCCTGTCAGCCGTACGGCGGGGACGGCGGTGCCCGCGGCGAGTGCGCGCAGCCACTCGGCGGCGCGGCCGTCCTCGTCCACCTCCGCGAGGAGCGCAGCCGCGACGGCGGCCTCCACCACCGGCTCCGGCGCGCACGCCCGGCCCGCCTCCTCCGCGACCGCGACCAGCGCGCCCGCACCGAGGCCGAGCCCTCCGTGCTCCTCGGGCACCAGCAGCCCGGTGACGCCGATCTCGGCCAGTTCCTCCCACCGCTTTCGGGCGAACCCCGCTCGGACGTCCTGCGGGGTACAGCGGCGCTCCAGCAACGCCCGGACCGCGCGGGCGAACAGTTCCTCGTCGGCCGTGGACGCCAGCCTCACCGCCCCGCCCCTTTCTCACCGTTCATCCCTTTTGGCTCCTTTGGCAGGTTCAGCAGCCGTTCAGCGATGACATTGCGCTGGATCTCGTTGGTCCCCGCGTAGATGGGGCCGGCAAGTGAGAAGAGGTAGCCGTCGAGCCAGGGGCCGCCGATCTCCGCCCACGGCCCGAGGAGTCGTTGTGCGGTGGCGTGCAGGTTTAGATCGAGTTCGGACCAGAAGACCTTGTTCAGGCTGGACTCCGGACCGATGGGCTTCCCGTCGCCGAGCCGGGTGACGGTACGGAAGGTGTAGAGGCGGTAGGCCTCGGCGCGCATCCAGGCCTCCACCACCGCGTCGCGGAACGCGTTCGGGGTGCCCGTGCCCGGCTCCTCTCCGGCACTCACCCGGCGGTAGAGCTTCACCAACCGCTCGGCCGCCGCCAGGAATCGACCGGGGCTGCGCAGGCTGAGGCCGCGTTCGTCACCAGTGGTCGACATGGCGACGCGCCATCCTTGGCCGGGCTCGCCGAGCACGTCCGCGTCCGGCACGAAGACGTCGTCCAGGAAGACCTCGGCGAATCCCGGTTCGCCGTCGAGTTGCCGGATGGGGCGCACGGTGACGCCATCGGCCGCGAGGTCGACCATGAAGTAGGTCAGGCCATGGTGGCGTTCGGCCCGCGTGCCGGTTCTGAACAGGCCGAACATCCGGTGCCCGTGGGTTCCGCGGGAGCTCCAGGTCTTCTGCCCGGTCAGCCGCCAGCCGGCGCGCCGCTCGTCGCGTACCGCACGCGACCGCAGCGCCGCGAGGTCCGATCCGGCCTCCGGCTCCGACCAGCCCTGCACCCATATCTCGTCCCCCGCGGCCATCGGCGGCAGAATGCGGCGCTTTTGCTCCTCGGTGCCGTAGGCGAAGACAGCGGGGGCGAAGAGGAAGATGCCGTTCTGGCTGACCCGACCGGGTGCGCCCGAGCGCCAGTACTCCTCCTCGAAGATCAGCCACTCGACCAGCGACGCATCCCGCCCGCCATACTCGACGGGCCAACTGGCCACCGCCCAGCGGGCGTCGTACAGCTGGCGCTCCCACCGCTGGTGTGCCGCGAAGCCGTCCGGGGTGTCCATCGACGGCAGCGCCTGGCGCGGCACATGCCGGGCCAGCCAGCCCCGTATCTCCCGCCGGAAGTCCTCTTCGGTCGCACTGAAGATAAGGTCCGTCACTTGCGCTAGCATAACCTGACGGACCGTCAGTTTTAAGAGTTGCGCTCTTCCCACCACCCCGCGGTCGTCGTCAGCATCCTGTATGGAGGGGTTGTCATGGCAGAGGCCTTCATCGTCGAGGCGGTGCGCACCCCGGTGGGCCGCAAGAACGGCGCACTGTCATCGGTACACCCGGCCGACCTGGGCGCGCATGTGCTGCGCACGCTCGTTCAGCGCTGCGGGGTCGATCCGGCGGCCGTCGAGGACGTGGTCTTCGGCTGCCTGGACACGGTGGGCGGGCAGGCGGGCGACATCGCCCGAACCTGCTGGCTCGCCGCAGGGCTGCCGGAACACGTGCCGGGTGTGACGATCGACCGGCAGTGCGGCTCGTCGCAGCAGGCGGTGCACTTCGCGGCGCAGGCGGTGCTGTCCGGCACCTGCGACCTGGCGGTCGCGGGCGGCGTACAGAACATGTCGCGGATCCCGATCGCCGCCGCCTTCCGGGTCGGCGCGGAATACGGCTTCGCCGACCCCTTCTCCGGCTCCACCGGCTGGCGCCAGCGGTACGGTGACCAGCCCGTCAGCCAGTTCCACGGCGCGGAGATGATCGCGCGCCGATGGGACATCTCCCGTGAGGAGATGGAGCGCCTCGCGCTCACCAGTCATGAAAGGGCGGTGCACGCGATCGACAACGGCTGGTTCGAGAAGGAGACCGCGCCGCTGCCCGAGTTGGCGGTGGACGAAGGGCCGCGCCGGGACACCTCATTGGAGAAGATGGCCTCCCTGCAGCCGCTCGCCCCGGGCGGACGGCTCACCGCCGCTCTCGCCTCGCAGATCTCCGACGGGGCGTCGGCGCTGCTGCTCGCCTCGGAACAGGCGGTACGAGAACACGGGCTCACACCGCGCGCCCGAATCCACCATCTGTCAGTACGCGGCGACGACCCGATCGCCATGCTCACCGCACCGATCCCGGCCACCGCGCACGCCCTGGCCAGGACGGGCATGGCCATCGACGACTTCGACGCCATCGAGATCAACGAGGCCTTCGCGTCGGTGGTGCTGGCGTGGCTGAAGGAGACCGGTGCCGATCCCGCGAAGGTGAACCCGTGCGGCGGTGCGATCGCTCTCGGCCACCCGCTGGGCGCCACGGGCACGAAGCTGATGACCACGTTGCTGCACCAACTGGAGCGAACCGGCGGCAGGTTCGGGCTTCAGACCATGTGCGAGGGCGGCGGCCAGTCCAACGTCACCATCATCGAGCGGCTGTAGCCCCAGGTTCCCAACCGCCTTCGCACACAAGCCGATTGGTCCGGCGAAGCCCTCTACACCTCTCCTGCCTTGGTCGCGATGTCGATGACCGTGAAGTGCGCGCCCTGGTCGTCTATGACCGAGGCCCAACGGCCGTGCGGGCTGTCCCGCGGCTCCGTGCTGACCTTGCCGCCGAGCTTCCGTACGGTGGCCACCGTGGTGTCGCAGTCGTCGACCACGAAGTAGACCGTGAAGTGCGCGGGCAGCCCGGCGGGGAAGTCCGGCCCCATCTGCCGCCGTCCTCCGACGTACTGGATCTCGGAGCCCCGCTTGAGCGTCCACACCTCGTAGTCGAAGTCGCCGCCCGCCTCGCCTATCTGCTCGGCCTCATAGCCGAACACCCTTCGGTAGAAGGGGTCGACCGCGTCCTTCTCCCGTGTGTAAAGCTCCGTCCAGCCGAAGGCCCCGGCTTCGTCCCGCTTGTCGAAGCCGTGGTGCGTGCCGCCCTGCCACACGCCGAAGACCGCACCGCTGGGGTCGGCGGCGATCACCATCGTGCCGAAGTCGCCGACCTGTCCGGGGCCCGTGACGATCTGGCCGCCCGCCTCGCGTATCGCCTCGGCGGTCCTGAACACGTCATCCGACGCGAAGTACACCGTCCACGTGGTCGGCATGCGTCCGTCGAGTTTGGGAATGAGCGCCGCGACGTAGCCTCCGTCGTGCAGCGCCAGACTGTAGGAGGTGCCCGGTGCGCCGCCGTCCTCGAATGTCCAGCCCAGCAGTTCCCCGTAGAAGCGCTTGCCCGCCGCCACGTCCGGGAGCATCGCATCCACCCAGCAAGGGGCGCCTACCGCGAACGCAGACATGGCCCTGAGTCCTCCCGTGCGATGGGATGTCGTCTCGTTGGCCACGCTAGCCCGGCCGCACGGCTTCCGCCCGCCCTGTGGATAACGCGGATCCGATGATCAGATCAGCGCATGGCGAGGCTGTGGACGGCGGTCAGTCGCTCCTCCGCCTCGGCGGCCACCCGGCGGACCAACTCGGCGCAGGACGGCAGGTCGTCGATGACTCCCACCACCTGCCCGGAGGCCATGACGCCGAGGTCGGCGCGGCCGTCCACCATCGCGGCGCGCAGCAGTACCGGGGTGTTGGCCGCCATCAGTACCTGCGGCCAGCTCAGCCCGCGGGCCTCGCGGATCGCCCGGCCCTCGCGCAGCATCGCGCGCAACGGAGTTCCGGTCATCCGAGCGAAGCGCAGCGCGTTGCCCACAGCTCGCGGATAGCGGGCCAGTGGACCACCGCGCGTCAAAGAGGCCACGAAGTCGGTGTTCAGCACCCGGTGCGGCACACCGTCCACCTCACGTGTCACCGTCGTCCCGGTGACATCCGCGGACAGATAGCGGCCCTGTATCGGGCGTGGCACCGGGGCGTCCGAAGTGAGCAGGAAGCGGGTGCCCATCGCGACGCCGTCCGCGCCGTAGGCCAGGGCGGCTGCCAGGCCCCGGCCGTCGAAGAACCCGCCCGCCGCGATGACGGCGACGGACGAGGCCGCGAGGGCGTCCAGGACCTGCGGCAACAGCAGGGTCGTGGGTACGGGTCCGGTGTGGCCGCCGCCCTCGCCGCCTTGGGCGACGACCGCGTCCACTCCCCACTCGGCCACCTTCTCGGCGTGCCGTCTGGCGCCGACCGAGGGGATCACGATCATGCCGTGGTCGTGCGCCCGCTTGATCAGGTCGCGGCTGGGCGCCTGCGCGAACGAGGCGACCCGGACGCCTTCGCGGCCCATGAGGTCGATCCGCTCGGCGGCGTCGGGGGCGTCGGCCCGTAGGTTGACGCCGAAGGGGCGGTCCGGTGCCGCCGCCTTCACCTCGGCGATCGCGGCCTCCAGTTCGTCGTACGCCATGGTCGCCGAGGCGAGGACACCCAGGGCGCCCGCGCGGGCGGTGGCGGCGACCAGCCGTGGATAGGCCACGTACCCCATACCGGTCTGCATGATCGGGTGGTCGATGCCGACCAGGGCGGTCAGCCGAGTGCGCAGCGTCATGTCGGAACCTCGCGGTCGCGCAGTGAGCGCGGATCGAGGACCTCGCGGATGAGGCGCAGTTCCTGCGTAGTGGGGGCGGGCGTGGTGGGTACGTCAACGCCTCCCGTCAACGCCTCCCCCGCGCCTTTTGGGCCGACCAGATCAAAACCTGTCGCCTCGACGACTTCCGCGACCGTCACGCCGGGATGCACCGAGACCAGCCTCATCCGCCCGTCGCCGGTGTCGAAGTCCAGCACGCACAGGTTGGTGATGACCTGCCGCAGGTCGTGGAAGCGGGCCGCTGGGCCGGGCAGTGCGGCGGCCCGGTCGTTGCCGACGCCGCACACGACGTCGACACGGGAGGTGAGGACTCGGCGACTGTGCCGCGGCACCCAGTAGCTGGTGGCGTGGTTGACGGTGTTCCCCGGGGCGCCACGGGCGCCGAGGAGCTGGCGTTTGGGACGCTCCCAGTCACCGACGCACGAGATGTTGGCGTTTCCGTACGCGTCGATCTGTGCCGGTCCCATCATCACGTGGCGGCGCCCGTTCGCCATCAGGTCGAGCACCGCGCGGTACGGCAGCCAGCCCTCCACGGTCAGGTCGGCGGTCGGTGCGCCCAGGGCGATGTCACCGTCGATGATCTGGGCAAGGCCGTCGGTGAGCACCAGGTCAGGCGCGACCGTGGCGCGGGCCAGCCGGGCGCCGATGGTCGGCACCGTGCCCATGGGGCTGGCGAGGATCTCGCCGTCGCCGTGCCAGGCCCGCGCGCAGGCGGCGACGCAGACCTCGGCGCGGGTCGCGGTGGTGATCATCGGGTGCCTCCCGCACGGTCTCCTCGCGCGGCGTGGAACTCGTCCACAGCCTGTTGATACGACGCCTCGTCAGGCTGGTCGAGGAAGCGGTCGGCGAAGGCGGCCCACTCCCGCGGGTCCGCCGCGGCCCGCGCGTACGCCTGCTGGAACGCCTCGTCACGCCCGTACTGCGGTGGGCACTCGGTGAAGTGCGCGCCGCGCGGTGCCTCGACCACGCCCGCTGTCAGATACCGGTGGACGACCAGGGCGTGCAGGCAGCCCGCCGCCCGCCGCAGATCAGCGGTCGGCAGAACGCGTTCGGCCGACACATAGGAGGTTTTCGCGGCCAGGCAGAACAGGTCGTCGAAGTACTGGTCGGGCCCGGTGAGCGCCGCGTTGCCGCGCGGATCGGCCAGGTTGGCGTGCACCAGGGCGACATCCAGTTCCAGTGGCGGAGCGGCCATCACCTCGTCGCCGCTTCCGTACGGGTCGGTGACGGTGCGCAGGAAGGGGGCGTTGCGCGGCACGTCCGAGCCGATCCCACCGCGCACCGGCATGAACGGCAGCCGTAGCGCCGCCGCCCGCAGACCGGCCAGGAACATGCCTTCGTCCAGTTCCAGGGCCTGCACCGCACCCGATTCCCGGGCCGCCCGGAAGTGGGGTTCCAGGGGTATCGAGTCCAGGGACACGAAACCGTAGACGGCCTTGCGGACCTTGCCCGCGGCGCACAGCAGCCCTACGTCCGGGCCGCCGTAGGAGACGACGGTCAGGTCCTTGACCGGGGAGCGCAGCAGGGCGCGCACCAGCGCCATGGGCTTGCGGCGCGATCCCCAGCCGCCGACGCCGACCGTCATGCCGTCCTCGATGCGCGAGACGGCCTCGTCTGCGGTCATCCGCTTGTCCGTCATGTGCCCTCCCCTTGTGCCGCGCTGTCCCGGTCCGGGGTGCCGTCGCTCCGACCGAAGTCGTCGCGCAGCCGGTCGCTGACGCCGGTCAGGTTCAGCTCGAAGGTGAAGCCCTGCTCGTAGCGGTAGGAGCGTTTGACGTCGACGGGGTCGATGCCGTTCAGGGACTGCTTGGCGGCGCGGATGACGACCACGTCCTTGGTGGCGATGCGCGCGGCGACGGCCAGGGCGGTCTCGCGCAGCCGCTCGCGGTCGACGACGGCGAGCACCGAGCCGTAGCCGTGCAGTTCGTCGGCGGTGGCGTGCTCGGCGGTGTAGACCATGTGCCGCATCCGCTGCTGCGGCACCAGCCGGGCCAGATGTGTGGCCGCGCCTAAGGCGCCGCGGTCGACCTCGGGCAGCCCCACGTAGGCGTCGTGCGAGGCGATCACGATGTCCGCGTTGCCCACCAGCCCCACCCCACCGCCCAGGCAGAAGCCGTGTACCGCGGCGATCACCGGCACCGGGCAGTCGTACACCGCCGCAAAGGCAGCAGCGCAACCGGCGTTGGCGCCGAGCAGTGCGTCATAGGCCCCCGCACCGCCGTGCGGTGGGCGCCGCATTTCCTTGATGTCGACGCCCGCGCAGAAGCCCCGGCCTTCGGCACGCAGAACCAGCGCACTTGTGCCGGGTTGCGATCCCTGCGCGTTAAGTGTGTCGGCGAGTTCAAACCACCCTGACACCTCAAGCGCGTTGACCGGCGGAGCGTCGATCACCACCTCCGCGACGCCCGCTGCCTGGCGCACCACCCGTATCGCCATCAGCCCTTCCTCCACGCGCACTTGAACTAATCTGACGCTCCGTCAGTTATTCTGGCACGATAGCCGACATGACAGATGGCCTGGAAGGGCAAGTCGCGCTCGTGACAGGCGGCACCCGCGGCATCGGGCGGGCGATCGCCGAGCGATTGCGGGCGGCGGGCGCCGAGGTCGCCGTCTGCGCCCGTGGGAAACCGAAGGCGCTGCCGGAAGGCATCGCCTTCCACCAGGCCGACGTACGGGACCCGGAGGCCGTCAGCGCGCTGTTCGACGGGTTGCGCGCCGCGTACGGGCGGCTCGATCTGCTGGTCAACAACGCGGGCGGCTCCCCGTACGTGGAGGCGGCCACCGCCTCCCCGCGGTTCTCCCGCGCCATCATCGAGCTGAACCTGCTGGCGCCGCTGTACTGCGCGCAGGCGGCGCACCTGATCATGCGCGAGCAGCCCGGTGGCGGATCCATCGTCAACATCGGCAGTGTCAGCGGGGCCCGCCCCTCCCCCGGGACCGCCGCCTATGGAGCGGCCAAGGCCGGCCTGTCCTCGCTCACCCGCTCCCTGGCCGCCGAATGGGCGCCGAAGGTCCGGGTGAACTGCCTGGTCGTGGGCCTCGTCCTGACGGAGGACAGCACCGGCGCCGCAACGGACGCGGCCCTCGACCACTACGGGGACGAGTCCGCCCGGCGGGCGCTGACAGCCGCGATCCCCATGGGCCGACTGGCCCACCCCGACGAGATCGCGGATCCGGTGCTCTTTCTGGCATCACCGGGCGCGCGCTATATAACCGGCGCTGACCTGCACATTCACGGCGGTGGAGAGCGCCCTCCCCATTTGTACGCAGCCGAATCGCGCACTGATCACCCGAAGGTAAACTGACGGCATGACAGGACAAGTTCGCACCGTCGACGGCCGAGTTGCAGGGCGCCGCGGGCAGGCGACGCGGCAGAAGCTGCTCGAATGCCTCAGCGAGATGCTCAGCACTTCGCCGTACCGGGACGTCAAGGTCATCGACGTCGCCCGGATGGCGGGTACCTCCCCCGCAACGTTTTACCAGTACTTCCCCGATGTCGAGGGCGCGGTCCTCGAACTCGCCGAGGAGATGGCCAAGGAAGGGGCGACCCTCACCGATCTGGTCGCGGGACGCACCTGGGCGGGCAAACCCGCCTGGGCCGCCGCGGAAGACCTGGTGGACGGGTTCCTTTCCTTCTGGCGTAAGAACGACGCCATTCTGCGCGTCGTCGACCTTGGCGCGGCGGAAGGGGACAAACGGTTCTACAAGATCCGTATGAAGATCCTCAACGCCGTCACCAACTCCCTCACCGACTCCATCAAGGAGCTTCAGGACAAGGGCCGGGTCGACAAGTGGGTCAACCCGGCGGCGATCGCCGGTTCGCTGGTCGCGATGCTCGCCGCGGTGGCCGCGCACCAGAAGGGCTTCCAGTCCTGGGGCGTCAAGCAGGCTGAGCTCAAGCCCAACCTGGCGCTCCTGGTACACCTGGGTGTGACCGGTAAGAAGCCGACCAAGTAGCAGCTCCGGCACCATTCGGCGGCGGCTCAGCGCCGTGTCGCCAGTTCGTCCTGCCACGTCCTGCCAGGCATTGACGCGGGCGTCGGCCGGCCCTCGGGGGAGGTAGCCGGTCCGGCGCCCGCGTCGGCGTATGGGCGTCCGCCCCCCGCTCCAGATGGCGCTCGGTCAGTCGCGCGGAGTGAGCCGGAACAGCCGGATCTCCCGCTCCACCCGCGCCGCGTACTTCGCGTACGGCGGCCAGAAGCGCACCACCGCCTCCCACACCCGCGCACGCTCGGCGCCTTCGAGCAACGCGGCCGTGACCGGGATATCGCGGCCCTTCCAGCTGATGCGAGCGCTCGGATTCCTGATCAGGTTGCCTGTCCAGGCTGGGTGATCCGGTCGCCCGAAGTTGCTGCCCACCAGCACAAACGTGCCGTCCTTGACGGGCATGCAGGCCAACGGGGTCTGCCGCGGCTGCCCGCTGCGCGCCCCTGTGGAGGTCAGGACCACGCTCGGCAGCATCCGGGTGCCCAGCAGCACCTTGCCGCCGGTCAGCCGATGGACCAGCCGATCCAGCGCCGGGAGGACATGCGGCGCCACCTTCGCGAACGCCCGGCTGGACGAGACCTCCTGAACGATCCGCCGGACCGCACCTGACGCCATCACGCGACCGCCTCCTCGGCAACAGTGGAACCGAACAACCCGGCACGCCGCGCGGCCCGCGCCCGCAGCCGGTGTACCGGACCGAAGATCAACTCATCGGCGGCGGCCCGCTTGAAGTACAGATGCGCGTGGTGCTCCCAGGTGAAGCCGATCCCACCATGGAGCTGGATCGACTCCGCGGCCACCTGGTTCAGCGTCTCCAGCGCCTGCGCGAGCGCCAGTGGACCGACGACACCGATGTCGTCCTCCATACCGCCGCCGTCGACCGGGCCCTCGCGGCCCACCGCCCAGGCGGCGTAGTACGCGGCGGAACGTGCCGCCTGCACTCGCACATAGCCGTCGGCGAGGCGGTGTTTGACTGCCTGGAACGATCCGACGGGCCGTCCGAACTGCTCTCTCACCCGCAGATACGCCACCGTGCTGGACAGCGCGAAGTCCGCCGCCCCCACCGCCTGAGCGGCCAGCACGGCCGCGGCGAGCCCGCCGGTGCGCACCAGTGCCGCCGTCAGCTCGTCCGGCGCCGGCGCGGCCGCTTCGCCCAGGGGCACGCCGGCCACGTCACGCAGCTCCACGCGGGCCTGCGGACGGGTCTCATCAAGCGTGGTGAGCCGGGTGCGGGTCAGTCCGGACGCCCCCGCGTCCACCATGAACAGGTGAGTGCGGCCCCGCACGTAGCCGCCGGTATGCGCGGCGACCAGCAGCAGCCCAGCGCTGTGCCCGTCCAGCACCTGGTCCACCTGACCGTAGAGCCGCCAGCCGTCCGCGAGCTGCCGGGCCTGTACGCCGCCGGCTCGGCCGCCCCCGGGCCAGGGGCCGTGGTTCGGGCCGGTCAGCCCGAGAACGGCGCTCAGCGGCCCGGGAGCGGCCAATGCGGCCGTCAGCTCGCCCGCCGCGATGCGCGGCAGGTAACCGATCCGCTGCTCCTCGCTGCCCAACTCCGCGACAAGCGGTGCCACCAGCACGCAGCTGGTCAGCAGCGGAGCGGGCAGCAGCACCCGGCCGGCCTCCTCGCTCGCCAGCACCAGCTCGGTCGGACCGCAGCCGACGCCCCCGTACCGCGGCGGGAGGGCCAAACCCGGCATCCCGAGCCGCTTGGCCAGCTCTCGCCACACTTCGACGTCATAGCCGGCGGGTGTGCGGCACGCGGCCCTGACCTGCTCCGGTCCGCACCGCTTGCGCAGCAGGTCGCGCAGGGTGCGCCGGATCTCGTCCTGTTCCTCGGTGAACGCGGCATCCATCGGCGGGTCCTTCCAGGTGATCCACCGCAGCACTCTCATTAACTGACGATCCGTCATGTTAGAGAGCAAGACAGTACGCGCACAGGGGTGCGCCATGACGACATTGCGCGGCCCTCACCAAACTGATGTACCGTCAGTTACGTGTCGACATCCGTGATATCCCGTGCCCTCCGCAAGGTCGCCGTCGTCGGCGTGGCCCTGGCCGACTGCGGCCGGGTCGATGAGCGCACCGCCTACGCCCTGCACGCGCAGGCCGCCCGACGCGCCCTGGCGGACAGCGGACTCGACCGGTCGGTCATCGACGGCTTCGGCTCGGCGGGACTGGGCACCCTGGCACCCGTCGAGGTGGCCGAATACCTGGGACTGCGCCCCACCTGGGTCGACTCCACCTCCGTTGGCGGCTCGACCTGGGAGGTGATGGCGGCGCACGCCGCCGACGCCATCACCGCCGGGCACGCCAACGCCGTCCTGCTGGCCTACGGCTCCACCGCCCGCGCCGATCTCAAGGCCGGACGCCGAACCGCAAACCTCTCCCTGGGCGCCCATGGCCCGCTGCAGTTCGAGGCGCCCTACGGCCACACGCTGATCGCCAAGTACGCGATGGCCGCCCGCCGCCATATGCACGAGTACGGCACCACGCTGGAACAGCTCGCCGAGGTGGCAGTCCAGGCCCGGGGGAACGCCAGCCGCAACCCCGACGCGATGTACCGCACACCGATCACCGTGGACGAGGTGCTCTCGGGCCCGATGATCGCCGATCCGTTCACCAAGCTGCACTGCTGCATCCGCTCCGACGGCGGCTGCGCTGTACTGCTCGCCGCCGAGGAGTACGTACCGGACACCGCCAAGCCGCCTGTCTGGATCCTGGGCACCGGCGAGTGCGTATCGCACTCCGCGACGTCCCAGTGGGAGGACTTCACCGTCTCACCCGCGACGGTCTCCGGACGGCTTGCCTTCGAACGCGCCGGAATCCGACCGTCCGAGATCGATGTCGCCCAGATCTACGACGCGTTCACCTACATGACGCTGGTGACGCTGGAGGACCTGGGCTTCTGCGGCAAGGGCGAGGGCGGGGCCTTCGTCACGAAGGGGCGGCTGCTGACCGATGGCGAACTCCCGGTCAACACCGACGGTGGCGGGCTGTCCGCCTGCCATCCCGGTATGCGCGGACTGTTCCTTCTCGTGGAAGCCGTACGGCAGTTGAGGGGCGAGGCGGGCGGCCACCAGGTGCGCGGAGCGGGTGGGCGGCTCCCCCGGCTGGCTGTGGCCTCCGGGACGGGCGGCTGGTTCTGCTCCTCGGGCACCGTCGTCCTGGGGCGCGACTGACACACCTGGCGCCGCGCGGCCGGAACCGGCACGGTCAGGGAGCGGTCGGCGCCTCGGGTGCCGGATCGACGGCGAGTCGGGCGTGCAGATGCAGGTCGCGAGGCACACCGTCCAGATCGATCCGCGCGCCACGCAACAGCCCCTCATAGGCGTACGCGCACCGGCGGGCGACCGCACAGGACGCCTCGTTGTCGAGATCGTGGCCCAACTCCAGCCGGTAGAGGCCGAGATCGCGAAACGCCCACCGGGTGACCGCCTCAAGCGCCCGCGCCGCTATGCGCCGTCCCCGCTCCTCCCGGATCACCCAGTAGCCGACCCGTCCACTGCGCATCCTCGGGTCGGACAACTGCACGCCGACATGGCCACGCACATCGCCGTCCTCGGAGACGGCGAACGAGAGCATGTCACCACGCACCCACCCCTCCCTGCGGCTGCGTATGAACCTCAGCGCGCCCCTCTCGTCCTCGATCCGCGCCGCGGGCGTGTTCCAGCGGTTGAAGTCCGGGTCCGACAGACCGCGTAGCGCGGCCTTCGCATCGCCCTCCTCCCAGGGGCGCAACGTCAGTCCGTAGGCCTGGAGTTCGACAGGTCGCACCATGCACTCATTCAACACCTGTACCGGCCAAGCGGAATACGGGGATCGTGCACGTTCCGCCGTCCGCCATGGTGCGGAAGGCCACCCGAAGTTCAGCTCCGATCCGCAGATCGGACTCCGTGCAGTCGACCACCTCCGTCATCATGCGCGGCCCTTCGGCGAGAGTGGCCACCGCGGCGATGTAAGGCACACGGTTCCCGAAGGGCGGCAGATCGTTGCGATGGACAACCGACCAGGTGTAGAGCGTGGCCTTACCACTGGCCTCCTCCCAGTCGACGGCTTCGCTCCAGCAGCCCGGACAGAACTCACGCGGATAGTGGTGCGCGACCCCGCAGTCCCGGCACCGTCTGACCAGCAACCTGCCTTCGGCCGCCGCGTCCCAGTAGGGGCGGGTGAAGGAGTCGATCTCCGGCCGGTCGAAGCGCACTTCTGGCATGGCTGTTCCTTCCGCTCACGTTCCACCGTCAGAAGAGTCCGAACGCCGCGTCGAGTGACCAGTGCTGCCAGCACATGGCGAACAGTCCCACCAGCGATATCAGCGCCATCATCGAGTTCTGCCCCTGCTCGGCCCAGTCGTGGATCATCAGCATGAAATAGACGAGGTTGAGCAGTAGGCCGCCCACCAGGGCTATCGGCGTGAGCAACCCGAGCGTCAGACCCAGGCCGAGGGCGAGTTCGGCGTAGACCACCACATGGGCGATCGCCTTGGGCCGAGGGGCCACGACGGCACTGAAGCCGTTGCGCACCAAGGCCCAGCGGTGCTTCCCCGCGATATCCGCTGCCCAGGCGATGCCCGAACCGCGCTCGAACCAGGCCCGCTTGTCCTTGTGCCGCCAACTCTCCAACCACCACAGACCGAGGCCTATGCGCAGCACGGCGAGCCAGTCGCCGCCGGTAAGCCAGAGTGTGTGCATCACCGAACTCCTCCCTCATCGAATCCCCGGCATCTGGCACGTTCGTTGATCCACCGCCCGCTCCCTGGGCGAAGCCCTCCCTACCCCTCGGTCCACACGCGCCCCTGTGGAAGCTTCTCGCTACTGACCAGTTCCTGCCGCCCAATCCATTCAGTAATCTGACTATGCGTCAGTTACGTCAACACCGCATCAGGAACGGGCGGGACCCATGCTTGGATCGACACACGGCAGCCTCAGCACCGATCCCCGTTCGGCGCGGGCCGTGGCCTGCGGTGAGCGTCCTGCACCCACCGTGCACGGCGCCGCGGACCTCGACGTCAGCGGACGGCCGCTGTACGCCCCGGTGCCCGACCTCGACCGGTTCTTCCACCCGGAGACGGTGGCCGTGATCGGCGCCTCGGACGCCGAGGGCAAGCCGAACACCGGCATCACCCGTCAGCTGATGGCCTGGGCCGAACGCGTCGGCGCCCGGCTCCTTCCCGTCAACCCGGGGCGCGAGACGGTCTTCGGGCTGCCCTGCCACGGGTCCGTAGCGCAGTTGCCGCAGCCGCTGGACCTCGCCGTGCTACTGGTCGCCGACCCGCTGCCGGTGGTGGAGCAACTGGCCGAGGCCAAGGCGAAGTTCGCTGTCGCGTTCGCCTCCGGGTTCGCCGAGACCGGTGCGGCGGGCGCCGCCGCCCAGCAGCGTCTGGCCGAGGCGGTGACCCGCTCGAGCCTGCGGCTGCTCGGGCCGAACACCAATCTCAACGCCTTCGAGCGGTTCCGCGACGACCTGGAAGGCCCAGCGATCGCGTTGATCACCCAGTCAGGCCATCAGGGCCGCCCGGTCTTCGCCCTTCAGGAGTTGGGCATCCGGCTCAGCCACTGGGCGCCCACCGGCAACGAGTCCGACCTGGAAGCGGCCGACTTCATCTCGTACTTCGCCGAACAGGCCGAGGTGGGGGCCATCGCCGCATATGTGGAAGGGCTCAAGGACGGCCGTTCGTTCATGCTCGCCGCCGATCGGGCGGCCAGGAACAAGGTCCCGATCGTCGCGATCAAGGTCGGCAGGACCGAGACCGGCGCTCGTACGGCCGCCTCGCACACCGGCAAGCTGACCGGCTCGGACGCCGTCACCGACGCGGCCTTCAAGCAGTTCGGCGTCATCCGGGTCAACGGCCTCGACGAACTCCAGGACACCGCCCAGCTGTTGGCACGCGCCAAACCGCCGAGCGCCGATGGTGTCGTCGTCTACTCCATCTCCGGCGGCACCGGCGCGCACTTCTCCGACCTGGCCAGCGCGGCGGGTCTGCCACTGCCCGTGCTGTCCGAACACAAGCAGTCCGAGTTGCACCAGTGGATACCCGAGTACCTGAACGTGGCCAATCCGGTGGACAACGGCGGCCACCCAGTGGGTGACTGGCGGGGACGCAAGATCATCGACGCGATCCTGGCCGACCCGGCAGTGGGCGTACTGGTCTGCCCCATCACCGGGCCGTTCCCGCCCATGAGCGACAAGCTGGCCCAGGACCTGGTGGACGCGGCGGAGCGCACGGACAAGCTGGTGTGCGTGGTGTGGGGCTCGCCGGTGGGCACCGAGGCGGCCTATCGCAGCACGCTCCTGGGCTCCTCCAAGGTCGTCACGTTCCGCACCTTCGGCAACTGTGTCAACGCGATCAAGGCCTACCTCGACCACCACCGATTCGTCGCCGACTACCGGTCTCCCTTCGCCGACGCTCCACGCACGCTCTCCCCGTCCGTCCGCAAGGCCCGACCACTGCTGTGCCGCGGCCAGCAGTTGAGTGAACACGCGGCCAAGCAGTTGCTGCGGGCTTACGGAATCCGCGTGCCACGCGAGCAGTTGGTGAACAGTGCCGCCGGGGCGGTGCGCGCGGCGGGACTCGTCGGCTACCCGATCGTGATGAAGGCATCCGGAGCCCGGCTCTCGCACAAGACCGAACTCGGGCTTGTCCAGGTCGGATTGACCTCCGCCAGCCAGGTCCGGGACGCCTACCGGGAGCTGACCGACATCGCCCGCTTCGGAAACTTCGAGCTGGACGGAATCCTGGTCTGCCAGATGGTGGAGCAGGGCGTGGAGATGGTCGTCGGTGTCAGCCACGACCCGCTGTTCGGGCCCACCGTGACGGTCGGGCTCGGCGGCGTACTGGTCGAGGTCCTGCGGGACACAGCGGTTCGCGTACCACCGTTCGGGGCCGAGGAGGCCCACGCGATGCTCCGGGAGCTGCGCGGGTACCCCCTTCTCGACGGCGTACGCGGCCAACCGCCCGCCGACACAGAGGCGTTGGTGGATGTTGTCCTGCGCCTGGAGCGCATGGCGATGGAACTCGACGACAGCCTCGCCGAACTGGACATCAACCCGTTGATGGTGCTGCCGCGCGGTCAGGGCGCCGTGGCGCTGGACGCGCTCGCGGTGTGCCGGTGAGCCGCGTGCGGCAACCGGCCGACGCCGTGTGGGCGGCCGAGACTTCCGATCGCGACCAAGGACGTTCATGACTTCCTCCCCCGAAGAATCCATCGGTCCGTCCGTCGATTCCTTTGTACTCCAGGCCACTGACAACGGCGTCTCCTGGATCACCCTCAACCGGCCGGAGGCGATGAACGCGCTCGCCCCCGACCAGCGCGAACGCCTCGTCGGCCTGCTGGGCGACGCCTCCGGCGATCCGCTGGTCAGGTCCGTCGTGATCACCGGTACGGGCCGGGCGTTCTGCGCCGGAGCCGACTTGCGCGCCAGGTCCGCCCCCCGCCCAGGCAACCCCGCCAGCGCGAGCCGACCTCCCGGCGAACGCATCGCGGGCGACGTCGCGCGAACCATACGGCGCGGCGCCCAGCGGCTGATCGCCGCCGTGCTGGACTGCGAGAAGCCGGTGATCGCGGCGGTGAACGGCACCGCCGCCGGGGTCGGGGCACACCTCGCTTTCGCCTGCGACCTCGTCATCGCGGCCGAGGGCGCGAGGTTCATCGAGGTGTTCGTGCGACGCGGACTCGTCCCCGACGGAGGTGGCGCCTATCTGCTCCCCCGGCTGGTCGGTCCGCAGCGCGCCAAGGAGCTGATGTTCTTCGGCGACGACCTGCCTGCGGACGCCGCCCAGCGTCTGGGGTTGGTCAACCGTGTCGTGCCCGCCGACGAGTTGATGAAGGCCACCCGGGAGTGGGCCTGTCGGCTGGCGTCCGGCCCCACCCGCGCGCTGGCGCTCACCAAGCAACTGGTCAACTCCTCACTGGTGTCGGACCGGAGCACCGCGTTCGCCGCCGAAGCCGCCGCTCAGGAGATCAACATGACCACCGCGGACGCCCAGGAAGGCGTCCTGGCCTTCGTTGAACGCCGCACCCCGCACTTCCGGGGCCGCTGACCGACAGCGAAGCCCCCACACCTTCCAATCTGACTAAGCGTCAGTTTTAATGGTTAATGTGATGGGACACGCGGGAATGGCGGCTACGGCGGTCCGCTACCTCAGGTCGGTCGGGGCACCGACAACCGCCGCTCCCGTCGCGGCGATGCCACGACCGGAACTGCGCGCGGTACGAGAGGACGAGCGGGCACCGCTGGATCAGGGCGAGTTCCGCCGGGTGCTGGGCCACTTCGCCAGCGGCGTCACGGTCATCACCGCACCAGGCGCACCCGACAAGGGGCGCGGCCCCGCCGGCTTCGCCTGCCAGTCCTTCGTCTCGCTGTCGCTGGACCCGCCGCTGGTCGCGTTCATGGTCGGCCGTACGTCCAGCACCTGGCCACGGATCGCCGGCGCCGGAGTCTTCTGCGCCAACGTGCTCGGCGCCGACCAGAGCGAACTGTGCCGGGCATTCGCCGTCAGCGGCGGCGACAAGTTCGCCGGAGTGGAATGGTCTCCCGCCCCCGCGACCGGTGCGCCGCTGCTCGCCGGGGTCCCCGCCTGGATCGACTGCACGATTCACGCCGTGCACACAGGCGGCGACCACCTCATTGTCGTCGGCCATGTCGCCGCCCTGGGCACCCCGCGGCGAGGTGCGCCGTCGCCGCTCATCTTCCACCAGGGACGCTTCGGCACCGTCTCCGGCTAGAGCCGCGGCACGGCCTTCCACTGGACTCGCAAGGCGAGAAGGCCGGAACGTCGGCCGACGCCAGGCCCCTTCAGAAGGTGAGGACCGCCCGGGCCACCCGCCCGTGACGCGCGTCGTCGGCTGCTTCGGCGAACTCCTCGACCGGATAGCTCCTGGTGACCAACTCATCGAGCAGGAGCCGACGTTGGCGGTACAGCTCGGCGTACAGCGCGATGTCCCGCTGCGGCCGTGAGGATCCGTACCGGCAGCCGAGAATGGACTTGTCCAGGTACATGGTGGAGACCTGGAACGAAGCCTCGGCGCCCGCGGGCGGTACGCCGAGCAGTACGGCCTGGCCGTGCCGGTCCAGCAGGTCGACGGCCTGACGGATGAGTCTGACGTGCCCCACGCATTCGAAGGCGTGGTCGGCGCCGGTCGGCAGAAGGGCATGGACGGCCTTGACCGGGTCGGCGTCCTCCGAGGCGTCGATGAAGTCGGTGGCGCCGAACTGCCGGGCGGCCGCTTCCTTCGCCGGGTTCGCGTCGATGGCGACGATGCGCCGCGCACCGGCGAGCCGCGCGCCCTGGATGACGTTCAGGCCGATGCCACCGGTGCCGATGACGACCACCGATTCGCCGAGGCCGACCCTGGCCCGGTTGAGAACGGCGCCGACGCCGGTCAGGACCGCGCAGCCGATCAACGCCGCTGAGGTGAGGGGGACCTCCTTGGGGATGGGCACCGCCTGCACCGCCTTGACGATGGTGCGCTCCGCGAAAGCGGAGTTGGCCGCGAAGTTGTAGAGCGCCTCGCCGCCACGGCTGAACGGCCGTTCCGGACGGCCCATCGCACTGCGGCACATGGTCGGACGGCCTTGATCGCACTCGGCGCAGGTACCGCAGTTCGCCAACGTGGACAGCGCGACGTGATCGCCGGGCGCGACGTGGCTCACGCCCGCGCCGACCGACTCGACCACGCCCGCGCCCTCGTGACCGAGCACGACGGGTACCGGGAAGGGGATCGTGCCGTCGATCACCGAAAGGTCGCTGTGGCACAACCCCGCGGCCCGGATGCGGACCTCGACTTCGCCCGGCCCGGGTGCGCGTACCGCGAGGTCGTCCACGACCCGGGGCTGCTCGCCGTCGAAGATGACGCCTCTCATATCCACCGTCCTCACGACCGCCGGTTCCTCACGAGGGCCAGACCACCGACTGGAGTTCGCTGTACGCGTGCAGGCCGAAGGAGCCGCCGTCCCGGCCGACTCCGCTGTCCTTGAATCCGCCGAAGGGCGTTTCGGGATGCCGCTGCACGGTGTTGATCCCGACGTTCCCGCTGCGCAGCCGACCGGCGAGCCGCCAGGCGCGACCGGCGTCGCCCGAGAAGACGTAGTCGTACAGGCCGTACGCGGTGCCGTTGGCGATCTCGACCGCGTCGGCCTCGGTGTCGAAGGGGATGGCGACGACCACCGGCCCGAAGATCTCCTCCTGGGCCACCGCCGTCTCCGGCCGGACGTCGGCGATGAGGGTGGGCGCCACGTAGTACCCGGGCTTGAGATCGGGACGGGTACCGCCGGTGACGATGCGGGCGCCCTGGTCCCGGGCCCCGGAGATATAGGACTCGACGCGGTCGCGGTGGGCGGCGCTGATCAACGGGCCGACGATCGTGGAGTTATCCACAGGGTCCCCGGTTGTCAGTGCCTCGGCGTAGCGTTGAAGACCGGTGACGACCTTCTCGTACAGCGCGCGATGGACGAGTACCCGGGTCGGTGCCGTGCAGATCTGTCCGCTGTGGAACGACCACGTTGAGCCGACGCCGCCCACCGCGTTTTTCAGTGCCCCGTCGGTCACGTCGTCCAGGACGATCGCGGCTCCCTTGCCACCGAGTTCCATGAGGGTTCGCTTCATCGACCGTCCAGCCGATTCGGCTATCGCCTTACCCACGGAGGTGGAACCAGTGAAACTGATCATGTCGACATCGGGGTGCCCGACCAGGTCCTCACCGGCCGCGGCACCGGATCCGGCCACCACGTTGAACACTCCGTCCGGCAGGCCGGCCTGCTGGAAGATCTCGCCGAGAAGGAGACAGGTCAACGGGTCCTGCGGCGCGGGCTTGGCCACGACCGTGTTGCCCATGGCCAGTGCCGGAGCGGCCTTCCCCGCCAGATTCACCACGGGGAAGTTGTACGAGGTGATACAGCCGACGACGCCGACCGGGCGCCGGACGGCCGCCGCGCCGAGCAGTCCTCCGGGGGCCAGCGGGGACGCCTTCACCGGCAGCGGCGCCAAGGGGATCGTGTCAGCCTCGGTCGCCCCACGCGCATAGCGCCGGAAGCGCTCCGCGGCCGTGGGCAGTTGCATGGTGGACGCCACCCGCATCGTCGCCCCGGTCTCTGCCTGGAGCAGCGGCACGAGGTCCTTGGCACGGGCGGCCAGCAGGTCCGCGACGCTGTCCAGCACGGCGGCGCGCTCCCGGGGCGTGGTGCGGCTCCAGTCCTCGTACGCGGTGCGCGCGGCTTGGACCGCGGCGTCCACATCGTCTCGGGTCGCTTCCGGGGCAAGGCCGATGACCTGCTCGGTGCCGGGGTTGACGACCGGATAGTGGTTCTGGGCGGGCTGGCGCCGTCCGTTGATCCAGTGCGCGTAGCGCTTCATTCGTCGGTGCCCTTCGCTGGGCTCGTTGGTCCGGTCACCCGCTGGACATGCAAGCGGCCGCGGTATCAGGGGTGTTGAGAGGAGACCGATATGACCTCACCGGTCAGATAGGAGCTGTAGCCGCTGGCAAGGAAGACGATCACGTTGGCGACCTCCCAGGGTGCGGCGGCGCGGCCGAAGGCCTCGCGGGAGGTGAGTTCGCCGAGCAGTGCGTCACTGGTGACCTTGGCCAGGTTGGGGTGCATGGCGAGAGAGGGGGCGACGGCGTTGACCCGCACACCGTGCGGGGCGGCCTCGATGGCCGCGCATCGGGTCAGCGCCATGACACCGGCCTTGGCCGCGGCGTAGTGGGCCTGTCCGGCCTGGGCGCGCCAGCCCAGTACGGAGGCGTTGTTGACGATCACGCCGGTGCCCCGGGGACACATGTGCCGTAGGGCGGCGCGGGTGCAGCGGAAGGTGCCGCCCAGCGTGGTGTCGAGGACCTGGCACCACTGCTCGTCGGTCATGTCGACGAGTTCGGCGGTACCGCCCAGGCCCGCGTTGTTGACCAGGACGTCGATACAGCCGAGTTCGGCACTGGCGGTCGCGAACAGCCGCCGTACGTCGGCCTCGACGGTCACATCGCAGGGCACTGCGAGGGGCTTGCTGCCCATGATGTCGGCGAGTTGCTCGGCGGACGCGGCCAGGCGGCGTTCGTGGCGGTCGCTGATGGCCACGGTGGCGCCTTCCTCGGCGCAGCGTTCGGCGGTGGCGAAGCCGATTCCGGTGCCCGCGGCGGCGGTTATCAGGACGGTACGTCCCGCAAGGAGTCCATGGGGTGGCTCGTACGCCGGTGGGCGCGTCTGACCGCCCGCGCCACCGCTGATGGTGACGCCGGACTCGGTGGGCCGCCCGGGGGCGGACTCGGCGGTCATGGGCGGGGTTCCTTCGGGAGCCCGAGGACGCGCTCGGCGATGATCGTCCGCTGGATCTCGTCGGATCCGCCGTAGATGGTGTCGGCGCGGCTGAACAGGAACATCCGCTGAAGGGAGTCGAGTTGATATGGAAGGTCAGCGTTCGGGTCGTCGGATCCGGCGACCGAAGATGATGACGCGGGCCGGAGGACGGGGCCCGCCGAGGCGGGGGCGCCTCGTACCGCCATCGCCAGTTCGCCGAGGCGCTGGTGCCAGCGGCCCCACAGGAGTTTGGACATGCTCGGGGCCGCCGGGTCCGTGGTGCCAAGGGTGCGCAGCGCGTTCCAGCGCATGATGCGCAGGTCGGCCCACTGCCGGATCAGGCGGTCACGCAACACCGGGTCGTCGGCGGCGCCGTTGTCGACGGCGAGCGCCATGATGTCGTCCAACTCCCGGGCGAAGCCGATCTGCTGCACGAGGGTGGAGACGCCGCGTTCGAAGCCGAGGAGGGCCATGGCGATGCGCCAGCCATCGCCTTCGGCACCGACTCGGTGGTCCACGGACGCGTACGCGCCGTCGAAGAACACCTCGTTGAAGTCGCTCTCCCCGGACATCTGGCGGATGGGCCGGACCTCGACGCGGCCGGGCTGGTCCATGGGCACCAGCAGGAAGGACAGTCCGCGGTGCCGCGTGGAGCCGGGCTCGGTGCGGGCCAGGACGAAGCACCAGTCCGCATCGAGCGCCAGAGACGTCCAGATCTTCTGGCCGGTGACGCGGTAGTCGGCTGCTCCGGTGTCCCGGACGGCCCCGGTGCGCACGCCCGCGAGGTCGGATCCGGCGCCTGGTTCGCTGTAGCCCTGGCACCACAGTTCCTCGCCACGGGCGATGGGCGGCAGGAATCGGTCGCGTTGGGCGGCGGTGCCGTGGGCGAGCAGGGTGGGGGCGAGCAGGTTCTCGCCGATGTGGCCGCAGCGGGACGGTGCGGCGGCGCGGGCGTACTCCTCGCCCCAGACGACCTGTTCGACCAGCGAGCCGTGCCGGTTCCCATACGGTCCGCGTGCGCCGTCGAGCGGTGCGCGCTCGCCGTCCGGGGTTTGCCAGCCCAGGCCGATCCAGCCGTGCGCGCCCAACTCGCGTTCCCACGCCCGGCCGTTGGTCGTGGTGGGCGTCAGATGCTCGGCGAGCCAGGCCCGTGCCTCGGTGCGGAACGCCTCGGCGCGCGGACCGAAGGTGAAGTCCATGACGGTTCCTAAGCGTTGGGGCGGTCGCCGGTGGCGGCGGCCTGTCGCATGGCCTCGAGTTGGGCGAGCAACGGCATCGGGTCGGTACCTACGGTGCCGGGCAGGAGGTCCGCGATGCGCTGCGGTGTCCAGGTGCCCTCCGCGTAGGCGGCGCGTAGTTCGCGGGGCTGGGCCCAGACCGCGATCTTGGGGCCGGCGACGGTGTACACCTGGCCGGTGATCTCGCGGGCGCGGTCGCTGAGGAGGTAGACCACGAACGGCGCGACATCCTCGGGATCGCCCATCTCCTTGAGTTCCATGGGGACGTTGGCGGACATCCGGGTGCGGGCGATCGGTGCGACGCAGTTGGCGGTCACACCGTACTTGTGCAGGCCGAGTGCGGCGCTGCGGACGAGGGAGATGACGCCGCCTTTGGCGGCGGAGTAGTTGGCCTGGGCGGCGCTGCCCTGGTGGTTGCCGCTGGTGAAGCCGATCAGGGTGCCGGAGCGCTGCTGGCGCATCACGGCGGAGGCGGCGCGGAAGACGGTGAAGGTGCCCTTGAGATGGGTGGCGACGACCGGGTCCCACTCCTGCTCGGTCATGTTGAACAGCATGCGCTCGCGCAGGATTCCGGCGACGCACACCGCCCCGTCGATCCGCCCGTACGCCTCGACGGCCGTGGCGACGACCCGGGCGCCGCCGGACATGGTCGCCACGTCGTCGGCCACGGCGACGGCGTCGCCGCCCGCCGCCTCGATCTCCTTGACCACGGCCGCCGCCACCTCGCTGGTCGGTTCGCCGCCCTCGACGGAGACGCCGTGGTCGTTGACCACGACCTTGGCGCCCTCGGCGGCGCAGGCGAGCGCGACGGCCCGTCCGATCCCCCGCCCCGCGCCGGTTATCGCGATGACCTTGCCGGTCAAGAAGTCGCCCACGGCCGAACCTTCCCACGGAACTTCCCCAGTTTCTGACGGTGCGTTAGATTCTAGGAACACCGGTGACCCATCGCGCAAGCCCCGCGTCCCCGGAAGCCCCGCAGCCCCCGCAGGAGGCCCGGATGCCGATGCCCGAGCAGTTTCATGACATCGCCAAACGCGTGAACAACTGGGGGCGTTGGGGCCCCGCCGACGAGATCGGCACGCTCAACCTGATCACCGACGAGGTGGTGCGCGAAGCGGTCCGCACCGTCCGAAGCGGCCGCCGCGTCCCGCTCGCACTGCCCCTGAGGCAGGACGGGGTGCAGACCGGCGCGATCCCGGGCCGGGTGAACCCACTGCACACGATGACCTCCGTCAACTGGCAGCTGTTCGGCCCAGACACGGTGGCCACCAGCGACGACGTGGTCACGATGGGACTGCAGGCGGCCACGCACTGGGACGGCTTCGGGCACGTCTCGCACTCCGGCCGCCTCTACAACGGCCGCCCCGCGAGCACCGTCACCGCGCACCAGGGCGCCGAGTTCGGCGGAACCGAGAAGATCACCAGCCTGGTCTCCCGCGGTGTCCTGCTGGACGTCGCCCGCGCACACGGCGTCGAACGGCTTGCCGAGGGCCATGCCGTGACGCCCGAAGACCTGGACACCGCCGAGGAACTGGCGGGTACGAGGGTCCACTGTGGCGACATCGTTGTCGTACGCACCGGGCAGATCCAGCGGTATCTGGGCGGCGACCGGCAGGGCTACGCGTACCCGTCGCCCGGGCTGTCGATCCGCACCCCCGAGTGGTTCCACGCCCGCGACGTGGCGGCGGTCGCCGATGACACGCTGACCTTCGAGGTCTTCCCGCCCGAGATCGACGGCCTGTGGCTGCCGGTGCACGCGCTCCATCTGGTGGAGATGGGCATGCCACAGGGGCAGAACTGGAATCTGGAGGAACTGTCCGCGGCCTGCGCCGAGGACGGCCGCTACGCGTTCCTGCTGAGCGCGACACCCGAGCCGTTCGTCGGCGGGGTGGGCAGCCCGGTCGCACCGGTGGCGATCAGGTAGCCCGTTCTGGCGGCGCCCGAGCGCCTGGGAGCGGTGGCCGACCCCGAGACGGTTCCCGCGGCGGCGCGGTCGTCGTCCCGGTATCCGATGGCGTCGCCGTAGGCCGCCATGGGCCGCTCGTCGCACAGGTACCGGGCGGAAGTGGCCGCGGGGGCCGTCTCGCCGCGGTCCACCTCGCACCAGATGTGCTTGCCGGCGCCCTCCCGCTCCCAGCCCCAGCGGTCGGCGAGGCCGTCCACCAGCTCCAGGCCGCGGCCGCCGGTCTCGTCACCCTGGGCGTGCCGTGGCGCCGGAGGCTTGGCGCTGGCGTCGGCGACCTCCACGCGCACCGTCCCGTTGGCGCCCGTGTCGCAGGCCTCGACCTCCGGGAAGAGCATCCGCAGCACGGCCGGACAGCCGGTGTGCACCACCGCGTTGGTGACCAGCTCGGAGATGAGCAGGAGCAGTGTCTCGGCCAGCGGCTCGTCCGCCCCTATGCCCGACCGCTGCAGCCGGGAGCGGGCCCATCTACGGGCCCGGCCCACCTCGGCCGGGTCAGGAAAGACCTCCAACTGCACCTGAAGCACCTGCACCGCTCACACCATCCGAACCGGCGGACACATCGCCTCGCGCCTCCGTACCGTCACCGACCGTGACGCCGACGAAGGACAGCATGATTGACGTACAGTCACCGCAACAAGCGCTTCGGTCATATTCCAACGGAACGCGGTACACATGCTGCATACTGCCCCGCGGCCGCGCTCGTTACGGGTAGTGGATGGGCGCGACACCGTGCGTGTCCAGCGCCGACGGGCGAGTTCTCCCCGTCCGCGAGCATCGTGGAGCACCGCGCCGGTTGCCGCTTGGACTCCGCCATGACGACCGTCGCGATTGTTGCGCCCCTGAACCACTCGCACCCGATGGAGGGTACCCGAGCGGGGCGCCGACTCCACGCCGTTACGAGTTACACCTCGGACACAACCCGATATCGACGCTCTGTGACTCCTTATTCCGGGCATATCGCACCATTCCGCAACCGTTGGCGACCAGCGGCAACGCCGTGTACCCGCCCGGTCATCATTACCAGATCCCGGGAGCGGAAAGGGAACGCGCCAGGGCGTCCTGGATCTCCCCCTCCCGAGCGAACCGGGTTGACAACAACCACGCGCGTTTCATGTGGAGATGCACATCGGCCTCCCAGGTGAAGCCCATCCCGCCGAAGATCTGAAGGCAGTCGCGGGAGTTGCGGACGGCGGCCTCGTCGGCGAGCAGCTTGGCGGCGGCGATCTCCACCGGATCACCGGTGACGGCCGCCGCGTAGACGGCGGTACGGGCCATCTCCACCCGCACCAGCATGTCCGCGCACAGGTGCTTGACCGCCTGGAAGGTGCCGATCGCCCGCCCGAACTGGCGCCGGACACCCGCGTACTCGACCGCCGACTCCAGCGTCCGCCCCGCGCTGCCGCACTGTTGGGCGGCGGTGAGCAGCACGGCCTCCTGGCGCAGCCGGGCGGCATCGGGCACCGCGCGCCCCTCGGCGGTCCGCGCCCTGACCCGGTTCAGCGGTGTCATCGGGTCCACCGACCGCAGCGCGACGGTGACCAGTTGGGCCGGGTCGAGAACGCGGGCGCCGCCCTCGTCGAGCCACAGCACCGCGTCCGCGTCCGCCTGGTGATCGACCAATGTGCCGTCGCACCCGGCGACCACCGTCTCGCCCTCGGCCGCTCCGTCCACCGCCCCCGCCGCCAGGTGCGTCGCCACCAGCGGCCCCGGCAGCAGCGCCCGCCCGGCCTCCTCGAAGACCAACGCGGCCTCGGCCAGGCCCATCCCGTCCAGCCGCAGGCCGAACACCCCGGCGGCGCCCAGTTCCCGCCACAGCCTCCGATCCACCGCGGCGTCCCCCAGACAGGCCCGCATCCGGGCCCGGTCGAACCGCCCGGACAGCAGGTCCCGTACTCCACGGCGCAAAGCGCGCTGCTCGCCGGTCAGTTGGAAGCGCACGACGTCACGGCCCCTTCGGCAGGCCGAGGATCCGCTCGGCGACGATGTTCTTCTGGATCTGCGAGGTGCCGGCGGCGATCGTGTACGACAGCGAGGACAAACGGTCGGCGGTCCACTCCTGTGCGGCGTCCAGGGCGTCCGCCCCCAGTACCGCCGCCGCCGTGTCGTACAGCTCCTGGCGCGCCTGGGAGTAGCGCAGCTTGAAGACCGAGCCCCCGGCGCCCGGTACGCCGGTACCGCCCCGCGCCGCGCTGACGTTCCACTGGATGAGCCGCCACAGCACCGAGAACTCGGCGGCCAGCCGTCCGATGCGCCGCCGCAGGGCCTGGTCGTCCCAGCTGCCGTTGCGCCGCGCCATGGCGGCGATCTCACGCAACGTCCTTTGGCAGGCGATGACTTCACCGGCGAACGCCGTGCCGCGTTCGAACGACAGCGTGACCATGGTGACGCGCCAGCCGTCGTTCTCCTCGCCCACCCGGTTCGCCACCGGCACCCGGACCTCGTCCAGGAACACCTCGGCGAACTCCCTCGATCCAGCGAGTGTGCGCAGCGGCCGCACCTTAATGCCGTCGGCGCTCATGGGCATCGCCAACCAGGTGATCCCCCGGTGCCTGGGTGCCCGGGGGTCGGTGCGCACCAACAGCTCGCACCAGTCGGCGACTTCTGCGTGCGAGGTCCAGATCTTGGATCCGGTCACCACGTACGTGTCACCGTCCAGGACCGCTCTGGTGCGCAGTGCGGCGAGGTCGGAGCCCGCCTCCGGTTCGCTGAAGCCCTGGCACCACACGTCGTCGCCGCGCAGGATCGGCGGCAGCCAGCGGCGGCGCTGCGCCGGGGTGCCCTCGGCGGCGATGGTCGGTCCGGCGTGCAGCAGTCCGACGAAGTGGGCGCCGACGTACGGCGCTCCGGCCCGCTCGGTCTCCTCCAGGAAGATCAGGTGCTGGGTGGGAGTGGCGCCGCGTCCGCCCGCGTCCTCGGGCCAGTGCAGTCCGGCGTAACCGGCGTCGTGGAGCATCCGCTGCCAGGTACTGTCGTACGCCCTGCGGCCCGGCCAGTCCTCCGGGCCGGGTTTGGGCGGGAGCGTCGGCAGAACGGCGGTGAGCCAGGCGCGCAGTCGTGCGCGGAAGGCCTCCTCCTCCTCGGTGTAGGTCAGGTCCATGCGTCACTGCCCGTAGACCGGCTCGGGCGGTGCCGCGTTGGCCAGCAACCGGCCGATGGCGGGGCCGAGTTCGGGCGGCGTCCAGCGGCGGCCCACGTCCACCGCCGGGCCGTGCCGCCAGCCGTCCGCGAGCGACACCCGGCCGCCCTCGACCTCGAAGACCCGCCCGGTCACCCCGGCGGACTCCGCGCTGCCCAGCCAGACCACCAGCGGTGAGACGTTGCCCGGGTGGTAGGTGTCGAACCCGTTCTCCGGACGGGCGACCAGCTCCGGCATCGCCTGCTCGGTCATCCGGGTCCGGGCCGCGGGGGCGATGGCGTTGACCGTCACCCCGTAGCGTCCGAGTTCGGCCGCCGCGACCACGGTGAGGGCGGCGATGCCCGCCTTGGCCGCCGCGTAGTTGCCCTGCCCGACGCTGCCCAGCAGTCCCGCGCCTGAGGTGGTGTTGATGACGCGGGCCGCCACCGGCCCGCCGGACTTGGCCTGTTGCCGCCAGTACGCGGCGGCGTGCCGCAGCGGCGCGAAGTGCCCCTTCAGGTGCACCCGCACCACGGTGTCCCACTCCGCCTCGTCCATGGACACCAGCATCCGGTCGCGCAGGACCCCGGCGTTGTTGACCAGTACGTCCAGGCCGCCGAAGGTGTCGAGCGCGGTGCGCACGAGGGAGGCGGCGCCCGGCCAGGTAGCGATGTCCCCGGTGTGGGCGACGGCCTCGCCACCCGCCTCCCGTATCCGCGCGACGACCTCCTGCGGCGTGCCGGGGGCATCGACCGCGGACGGCTCGTTGACCGTGGCCGATCCACCGAACCCGTCCGGATCGTCAACCGCGCCAAGGTCGTTCACCACCACCCGGGCCCCCGCCGCCGCGAAGGCGAGCGCGTGTTCGCGGCCTATGCCACGTCCCGCACCGGTGATCGCCACCACCCGGCCGGCGCACAGCTCAGCGGTCAAGGTCCAGCTCCAGCATCCGGATGGCGTTGCCGCGCATCAGCTTGTACACGGTCTCGTCGTCCAGCCCCTTGACGTGGTCCAGGGCCACCTCCCTGGTGTGCGGGAAGGTGGAGTCCACGTGCGGGTAGTCGGTCTCGAAGGTCGCGTTGTCGCGGCCGACGGTGTCGATCGACTCGACACCGTGTTTGTCGCGGAAGAAGCAGCAGAAGACCTGCCGGTAGTAGTACGTGGACGGCGGCTCCGGGATCAGGTCGCGCACGCCGCCCCACGCGCGGTGCTCCCGCCAGACGTCGTCGGCCCGCTCCAGGGCGTACGGCACCCAGCCCATCTGGCCCTCGCTGTAGGCGAGTTTGAGCCGGGGAAACCTCACCAGCACGCCACTGAACAGGAAGTCCATCATGGACGCCATCGCGTTGTTGAAGCTGAGGCTGGCCTGTACGGCGGGCGGCGCGTCCGGTGAGGCCGCGGGCATCTGCGAGGACGAACCTATGTGCATGTTGATGACGGTGCCGGTCTCCTCGCAGACGGCGAAGAAGGGGTCCCAGTAGCCGCAGTGGATGCTGGGCAGCCCCAGATGGGTCGGGATCTCGCTGAAGCAGACCGCCCTGACCCCGCGCGCGGCGTTGCGCCGGATCTCCGCGACCGCCAATCCCACGTCCCACAGCGGTATCAGGCACAGCGGTATCAGCCGCCCCGCGCTGTCCCCGCACCACTCCTCCACCATCCAGTCGTTGTAGGCGCGCACACAGGCCAGCGCGACCTCCTTGTCCCGCGCCTCGGCGAAGGTCTGGCCGCAGAAGCGCGGAAAGGTGGGGAAGCACAGTGAGGCCTCGACATGGTTGAGGTCCATGTCCTTCAACCGCTCGGCGGGGTCCCAGCAGCCGCGCCGCATCTGATCGCGGGTGATGCCCTCAAGGGTCATCTCGTCCCGGTCGAAGCCGACGGCCGCGATGTTGCGCTTGTACGGGAACTTCAGGTCCTCGTAGATCCACCAGTCGGTGGGCGGGCCGTCGGGGTCCATGGTGATCTGGTACTTCCCTCCGATGTAGGCGAGTTCGCCGATACCCGCGGTGAGCGGCTTGGGGCCGCGGTCGCGGTACCCGGCCGGGAGCCAGGTCTCGAAGAGGTGGGCGGGCTCGATGACGTGGTCGTCGACGCTGATGATCCTCGGTAGCTCCACGGCCGCCTCCCCTTCGCCAGAACCCTTTATCTGACGCTTCGTCAGATCTACCGTAGCCACGCCGCCCCCAACCGACAAGGCGTGACCGGAGGCCCGGATGAGCGAGACCACCCCGTACGACCTCGGCACGTCCGGCACCCTGTGGGAGCTGATCGCGCGGCGCGCCGCACTCAGCCCCGACGCGCCGGCGCTGCTTGACGAGACGGACCGCCGGATGACCTTCGGCGGGTTCGCCGAGCGCGCGGAACGTGCCGCGGCCGGTCTGTTCCGGCTCGGAGTGCGGCCCGGCACGCCGGTCTGCTGGCAGTTGCCCACCCGGATCGAGACGGTCGTGCTCTGCGCCGCGCTCGCCCGGCTGGGGGCCGTGCAGAGCCCCGTGATCCCGGTCTACCGGGACCGCGAGGTCCACCATGCCGTCCAGCGCACCGAAGCCCGGTTCCTGGTCACCCCCGGCACCTGGCGCGGCTTCGACCACGCCGCCATGGCCGACCGCGTCGCCCGCAGGCTCCCGCGCCCGCCAAGGCGGCTCACCGTGTACGACCGGCTGCCCGACGCGGATCCCGGCGTCCTGCCGCCCCCGCCCACGGACGGCCGTCAGGTGCGCTGGATCTACTGGACTTCCGGCACCACCTCCGCGCCCAAGGGCGTGCTGCACACCGACCGCAGCCTGATCGCGGGCGGCGCCTGCCTGGCCCACGCGCTGCGGATGCGGCCGGACGACGTCGGCTCGATCGCCTTCCCGTACGCGCACATCGGGGGTCCGGACTACCTGGTCATGATGCTGCTCTACGGGTTCCCCGCGCTGCTTGTGGAGCGGTTCGCACTTCCGGAGGTACTGGACGCCTACCGCGGGCACGGCGTGACGCTGGCGGGCGGCAGCACGGCGTTCTACGCCCTGTTCCTCGCCGCTCAGCGCCAACTGCCCGCCGGCGAACGGCTGCTGCCCACCCTGCGGCTGCTGGCGGGCGGCGGGGCGCCCAAGCCGCCCGAGCTGTACCACGAGGTGGTACGGGAACTCGGCTGCCAGCTCACCCACGGCTACGGCATGACCGAGGCCCCGATGATCACCATGGGCTCCCCGCTCGACACCCCCGAGAACCTGGCGACCACCGAGGGCCGCCCACCGGCCGAGATGGAGATACGCATCGTGGACGGCGAGGTCAGGCTGCGCGGGGAGGCGGTCTGCCAGGGCTACACGGACCCCGAGCAGACCGCCGCCGCGTTCGACGAGAACGGCTTCTTCCGCACCGGCGACCTGGGCCGGCTGACCGCGGACGGACACCTCGTGCTCGCCGGGCGGCTCAAGGACGTCATCATCCGCAAGGGAGAGAACATCTCAGCCAAGGAGATCGAGGAACTGCTCTACGAGCACCCCGCCGTACGCGACGCCGCCGTGATCGGCCTGCCGGACCCCGAGCGCGGCGAACGCGTCTGCGCGGTGGTGGAACAGCCCGCGGGCGGCGCTCCGCTCACGCTGGCCGAGGTCACCTCGTTCCTGCGGTCAGCGGGGCTGGCGGTGCACAAGCTCCCGGAGCAGTTGGAGGTCGTGACGGCGCTGCCGCGCAACGAGGCGCTGCGCAAGGTGCTCAAGTACAAGCTCCGTGAACGGTTCTCGGGGGCGTGACGGTCGCCGGCGGGGCCGAATGGGCACTGCCCCCAACTGGTCGCATTCCAGCGGCACATGAGCCTTCCAAAGTTCACCGGTGGCTGGAATCATCGCGCCGCACCGGCCTGTACCCGCCGGTAACCAGAGCCGACCAGGAGGCGCCGTGTCCCCCATCTCCCGCCGCACGCTACTGGGTTCGGCTGTCGCCGGTGGCGCCGCGCTCGGCTCCGGAGCGCTGCCCGGGGCGGTACGGCAGGCCATGGCCGCCACCGCGCGGCGCGGGCCGCACGGGACGCTGGACGATGTCGAACACGTGGTGATCCTGATGCAGGAGAACCGTTCCTTCGATCACTACTACGGGACGTTGAACGGGGTGCGCGGCTACGAGGACACCTCGCTGGTGCGGCTGCCGAACGGGTCCGACGTGCTGCACCAGAAGCTGCTGGGCAAGCTCGGCGGAACCACGCTGCTGCCCTGGCACCTGGACACCTCGACCTCCGACGCCCAGCGGATCTTCGACCTCGACCACTCCTGGGACGGCACTCACAGCGCCTGGGCGAACGGCCAGTACACCAACTGGATACCGGCCAAGTCCTGGTACACGATGGGGTACTACCGCCGCCAGGACATCCCCTTCCAGTACGCGCTCGCGGACCAGTTCACACTGTGCGACCAGTACTTCTGCTCCACCATGGCGTCCACCAACCCCAACCGGCTCTACCTGTGGACGGGAATGATCGACCCGCGCGGCACGGGCGGCGGGCCGGTCACCGACAACAGCGAGAAGGGGTACACCTGGACCACCTATCCCGAGCGGCTGCAGTCCGCCGGGATCTCCTGGAAGATCTACCAGCAGGACGACAACTTCGACGACAACCCCCTGGCGTGGTTCAAGCAGTTCCAGAGCGCACCCAAGGACTCCCCGCTCTACACCCGGGGCATGGCCAAACGCGGCCCCGACGACTTCGCGCAGGACGTCGCCAACGGGTCGCTTCCGGCGGTGAGCTGGGTGGTGGCGCCGACCGACCAGTCCGAGCACCCCAACCATCCCCCGGCGCAGGGCGCCGACTTCACCGCGTCCTATGTGCTCGACGCGCTGGCCGGACACCCGGAGGTCTGGGAGAAGACCGTAGTCCTCCTCAACTACGACGAGAACGACGGCTTCTTCGACCATGTGGTGCCGCCGGTGGCTCCTGACGGCACGCCCGACGAGTTCGTGGGTGGCGCGCCCATCGGTCTCGGACCGCGCGTGCCGATGATCGTCATATCGCCGTGGAGCCGTGGCGGACGCGTCAACTCCGAGGTTTTCGACCACACCTCCGTGCTCCGCTTCCTGGAGAACTGGACCGGGGTCAAGGAGCCCAACATCTCCGCCTGGCGCCGTACGGTGTGCGGCGACCTGATGTCGGCGTTCGACTTCCGGCACAAGAACACCACCGCGTTTCCCACGCTGCCGGACACCAAGAAGCTGCTCGCGGACCTCGCCGAGCAGGACAAGAAGGTGCTGCCGCCGATCTTCCCGCCGATCGTGCAGAGCTTCCCCGAGGTGGAGCCCGGGGACCGGCCGGCGCTTCCGGTCGGCTACCGGTTCGGTTCGTCGTCGCGTACGGACACGGCGAAGGGCCTGCTGTGGATCACGGTGGACAATCTCGGCCACCTTGGTGCCGGCCTGTCGATGTACACCGTCAACCACCGCCAGTTCGGCGCCTGGCGCTACACCCTGCCCGTCGGGGGAACGGTCACCGACTTCTTCAGCGCGCAGGCGGTCAGCGGCGGCCCGTACGACATCGACGCGCACGGGCCCGACGGGTTCCTGCGCGGCTTCAAGGGCGACGTCCGCACCTGGAGCGACCCGGCCAAGGGGCACCCCGAGATCGCCGCCGTGGAGCACCCGGACGGTGTCCGGCTGGTCCTGAGCAACGAGGGCGGCAAGCCGGTCGTCTTCACGATCGGGGCCAACGCGGCCCAGTTCGCGCCGAGTTCGGCGCCGCGCACGGTCACCGTCGCGCCGGGCGCAACCGCGCGGGAGGTGCTCGCGCCGACCTCCGCCGGGCGCTACGACTACGCGGTGACGGCGGACACCGGCGACGGATTCGAGCGCCGCTTCGCGGGGCGGCTGCACCCGTAGCGGCCCCCTGGGGGCGCGTTCAGGAGATCGCCTCGGTGAACGCCCGGTACGCCGTGTCGTCGAAGAGGACGAAGCGCACCTCGTCCACCGAGGTTTCCGTCTCGCGCACCGTACGGACGGCGATCCGGGCGCCGTCGTCCATCGGCCAGCCGTAGATGCCGGTGGAGATCGCCGGGAAGGCCACCGTCCGCGCCCCCAACTCGTCGGCCGCGCGCAGCGATTCGCGGTAGCAGGAGGCCAGCGCGGCGGAGCGGTCCTCGCTCGCCGACCAGACCGGCCCCACCGTGTGGATCACCCAGCGCGCGGGCAGCCGGCCGGCGGTGGTCGCCACCGCCCGGCCGGTGGGCAGCCCCTTGCCGTACCTCGAAGCCCGCAGCGCACGGCACTCCGCGAGGATCTGCGGGCCGCCCCCGCGGTGGATCGCCCCGTCCACACCGCCTCCGCCCAGCAGCGAGGAGTTGGCGGCGTTCACGATGGCGTCGACATGTTGGGTGGTGATGTCGCCCTTTGCGAGCGTGATGTGCGTCATGCCGCGATCGTGCCATCGCGCAGGGCGCGAGCGTGTGGTCGACTGCGGTCATGAGTGCGGTTCTGCCGAGCGTCATCGCCGTGTTGGGCACGCTGCTGGGATCCACCGTCACGCACGCCTTCCAGCGCCGTACGGCGGAGCGCACCGCGCGGCTCACCCGGGACGAGAAGCTGCGCCAGGAGCGGATCGACGCCTACTGCGGCTACGCCGGGGCGCTCCTTGAGTACCGTCGGGTGCTGGTGCAGCGCTGGTTCGTACAGCACGAGAACCGGGTCGAGGAGGACACTCCCGAACTCCAGGAACAGGTCTACAAGCTGCGCTACGCGGCCCATGAGGCGATGTTCCGCGCGCAGATGCTCACCGGGAGCGCGGAGCTGTCCGGGCTCGCCGAGCGGACGCTGGAGGAGGTGACCGCGCTCCACAGGGCCGAGGGGCGGGCCGAGCTGGACGAGGTGCGCGACGCGTCACGGCTGGCCATACGGAACTTCGTGGCCGCGACCACCCCGTACATCGGTTGACCGCCGCACTCGACGCGCCCGGCCGGTGGTGGTCGAGCAAGGTGACCGAACTGGAGCGGCGGGTCCGCGCCAGTGCCATCGGCCCCGAGCCGTTGCGCCTGGTCCCGATGGCGCTGCTGATGGACCGGCCGCGCACCGATCTGCTCGCCCATACGGCCGGGACACTGGACGACGGCATGGCCGCCCTGGTGGTGCACCGCACGGCCGTCACCGGAGAACGACACCCGCGAACAGGTCGTCCTCCGGGGCCGATGCCGCCACCCGGGAGCGGGCGAGGACGTAGTTCTCCGTCGGCCACACCTCGCGTTCCAGGTCGCGGGGGTGGGCGAAGAACGGGTTCGCCGGGTCAGCCTGGGTGGCATGCGCGCGGAACGCGCGATCGCGTACCTCGAAGTACTCGGCGCACCTGATCCGCGTCGTGACGTCCAACCTCGGTGCCCAGTCAGGCCAGTTGGCCAGTACCTCGCCCATCTGCGAGGCGATACCGCGCCGCAGCATCGCCTCGTGCAGGGTGGCGAACCACTGCTTCTCGAAGGCGGCCTGGTAGTAGAGCTTGAGCGGCTGCGCCGGATCGCCTTCCAGAGCCTCGTAGGCGGCCAGGGCGACGCGATGGGTCTGGATGTGGTCCGGGTGCGGGTAGCCGCCCGTGGGGTCGTAGGTGACGACGACGTGCGGTCGGAACTCCCGTATCACCTCCACCAGTTCGGCCACCGCCTCGGCCACCGGGACGGCCGCGAAGCAGCCTTCCGGCAGCGGTTCGCCGTCCGCCGGGAGACCGGAGTCCACGAAGCCGAGGAACCGCTGCCGTACGCCGAGGACCTCGGCGGCCGCGGCCATCTCACGGCGGCGGACCGCCGGGAGTTCGGCGCGGATCTCGGGGCGGTCCAGGGACGGGTTGAGCACGTCTCCGCGTTCCCCACCTGTACAGGTGACGACCAGCACCTCGGCGCCCTGCGCCGCGTAGCGGGCGAGGGTCGCGGCACCCTTGCTGGACTCGTCGTCGGGATGGGCGTGTACGGCCATCAGTCGGGGCGTTGCCATTGACCTCTTCCTCACGATCGGTCGAACGAACATCTTCCACTCACGCCGCGGCACTACCGGTTCCTGCGGGCCGGGTAGTACAGCGCGGGCACGAACGCCACCGCGGACAGGGCCAACGCCCAGGCGAACGCGTGGCCGTAGGCGGCGGCCGGGCTGGGCGCACGGGTGAGTTGGTGTTGCAGCAGCACGGTCAGCGCCGCCGTACCGAGTGAACCGCCAAGCCGGTTGACGACGTTGACGGTTCCCGCCGCCCGAGGTGCCTCCTCGGCGGAGACCGAGGCGTACACGGCGGACATGCCGGGCACCATGGCCAGGCCCAGGCCGGCGCCACGCACCAGCAGGGCGGCGGCCAGCAGCCAGTCGGCCGGGGCGTGGCCGAGGAACGCGAACGGCAGCGTGCCCAGCAGCGCGAGGACCAGCCCCGCGAGCATCAGGGGGCGCGGCCCGTACCGGTCGCCGAGGTATCCGGCGAGCAGGGAGACGGCCGCCGTACCGACGGCCTGCGGGGCCAGCTGGAGGCCCGCCCTCATCGCGTCGGCGCCGCGCACCTGCTGGAAGTAGAGCGGGAGCAGCAGCATCGCGCTGTAGAGCGAGCCGCCGAGGACGAACGAGGACGCGGTGGCGGCCGCGAAGCCGCGGCGGGCGAACATCCGCAGGTCGATCAGGGGTGCGCGATCACGTTTGCGCAGCGCGTAGCCGACGTACGCGGCGGTCAGCCCGGCACCCGCCAGCAGGACGCCCCAACCGCGTTGTGCGCAGCCGTACATGAGCGCGGCGAGGCCGGGTGCGAGCAGCGCGAGTCCGGTCACGTCGAGCGGGCCGCGGCCGCCCGCCCGCGGGGTGGCCGGCAGTACGCGGGCGGCGAGCAGGAAGGTGGCGATGCCGATGGGCACGTTGACGTAGAACATCCAGCGCCAGTCGAGGTCGCGCACGATCAGGCCGCCGAGCACCGGGCCCGCCACGGGGGCCAGGGTGATGGGCAGCACGCTGACGCCGATGACCCGGCCGAGCCGCCGTGGGCCCGCCGCCTGGGCCAGCATCGACTGGCCGACCGGCTGGATCATGCCGCCGCCGATGCCCTGGAGCACCCGGAAGGCGATCAGCGCGGGGGCCGACCAGGCCGCGCCGCACAGCGCGGAGCCCGCGGTGAACAGCGCGACGGAGGCCATCCACACCGCCTTGCCGCCGAACCGTTCGGTCGCCCAGCCGGTGAGCGGCATGACGAGGGCGACGGCCAGCAGATAGCCGGTGGAGACCCACTGGACGGTGGTGAGCGGGCCGCCGAGTTCGCGGGCGACGGAGCCGAGGCCGACGCCGACGAATCGTGGTGTCCAGCAGGGCGAGCACCGGGCCGAGCAGGAGTACGGCGGCGAGCCGCCAGACAGCGGCGTCCACGACGTCGGGGTCCGCCGGGAACGCGGTGCGGGCGGTTGCCGCGGGTAGATTTTTTAGCACGGACCTAAAATTAGGTCCGTGCAATCAATCACGTCAAGCAGATTTTTAGGTCGGACCTAGAAATTGGCTAGGATGCGCTCATGGCCCAGCTCCGCGAACTCAAGAAGCAGCAGACCCGGCAGCGGATCTCACACGTCGCCACGCTGATGTTCATCGAGCGCGGCTTCGAGCAGACCACCATCGCGGACATCGCCGAGGCCGCAGGGGTCTCCAAGATGACCGTCACCAACTACTTCCCGCGCAAGGAGGACCTGTTCTTCGACGCGCACGAGGAGGTGGTCAACAGGCCGTCGCGCACCGTCGCGGAACGTGCCCCCGGGGAGTCGGCGCTCGCCGCACTTCGCCGCAGGTACCTGGCCGACTGCGAGGCGCACGCCGCGCTGCTCGGCCGCGTCGGGCCCGGCTTCGCGCGGTTGGCCGTGGAGAGCCCGGCGCTACGGGCACGGCTGCGGGAGATCTACGACCAGCAGGAGCAGGCGCTGGCGCGGACGCTGGTCGAGGAGGTCGGCGCCGACGGCATCGCGCCCCAGGTGGCGGCGGCCCAACTGTCCGGGGTGCAAAGGGTGTTGTTCCACGAGGCGCGACGGCGCTCCGAGGCCGGGCAGGACGAGGAGGAGTTCTTCGCCGGGCTCGCCGACGCGGCCCGGGAGGCGTTCGGGTTGCTGGAGCCCGCGTTGCGCGACTACGCCGTCAGGTGAGCCCTCGGCGGCTCAGGCGGACAGCGGGCGGGCCGTCTCGTCCACGGCGGCGTCCAGGTCCTGGAAGACCTCGAACAGGCGCCGTACACCCAGCGCGGCCAGCACCCGGTTGACGTGGGAGCCGTCCACCGCGCCCTTGGCGGGCAGTATCAGCCGCAGACGGCCGGTGCACGAGCGCATCAGGCGGCGCGCCGCGATCAGCACGCCCACCCCGCTGGAGTCGCAGAAGCGCACGTCGGACAGGTCGAGCACCACCCTGCGCCGCCCGTCGGCGACCGCGTCGTGGACGTGCTGCCGCACCGCGGGCGAGGTCACCAGGTCCATCTCGCCCGACACTCGCAGCACGGTCCAGCCGTCCCGCTGCTCCGCCTTGACTCTCAACGCCACCGCTCGCTGCCCCTTCGTCGGCAGGTCGTTCCGTTCCGGTCACCCCGACCCTATGCCCAGCGGCGATGCCTTCCCCCTTCAGCCGTGGTCACACCCCCATAACAGCTCGTCTTCACCAGGCCTCTACTTGTGGCGGGTTGGGTACCCGTTCCGTACTCACCGGCTACCCATCGGGTGTTCGTTGTGGCAAAGCGGGGCGCGTTGTCAGACCCTGCGGATACATTCGTTGGTGACGGATGTGTGATGAGCGATGGACGTTGAGCGATGGGGTGAGCCGAGAGGGGGCGACCGGATGGCGACACCCGCACCACCGCGCTGGGACCGCAAGATGCAGCAGCGGCTGGCCCGAGGGGAGGAGGCGGCACTGTGCGAGCTGTACGACCGCTTCGCCTCGCTGGTGCACGGTCTCGCGTACCGGGTGATGGGCGAGGAGGACGCCGCCGACCAGATCACCCGCGAGGTCTTCGGGTACATCTGGGAGAACCCGGACGCGTACGACCCCAAGGAAGGCAACTTGCGCTCCTGGATAGCCACGCTCACCCAGCGGCAGGCGGTGCACCGGCTGCGGCGGTGTGAGGCGGAGCGGATCAGGGAGGGCGGTGAGCGCACCGCCGAGCAGTTCGAGCGGAAGGTCTGCGAGGCGAACACCGCCGCCCGCGCCGACTTCATCAAAAGCTCGATGCCCGCCTCGATACGCGCCACCTTGGACCTGGCGTATCTGCACCGCCGCGACTACCGGCAGACGGCCGCCGAGCTGGGCCTCACCGAGGACGAGGCACGGCGGCGGCTCCGGCTCGGTCTGCAGATGCTCTCCACCGCCATGCAGGCCGGTCCACCGGCGGACTCCGCCTCCCCGTCGGGACGGGGCAGTTCGCGATGACCGGGCCCATGGGAGACGGTCCGCGGGGCAGCGGCCCCGAGCAGAACGGCGGCCCGCCACTGCCGCGGGTGCCGCTGCCCCGGGGCGCGGCGGAGGACGGGCCACCGCTTCCGTCGCCGCTCCCCGCGACGGCACCAACGCTGGACCATCTGACGCTGAAGTCGCTGCTCGGCGCGTGGGCGTTGTCCGCCTGTTCCGCCGAGGAGACGGCGGCGGTGGAGACGCACCTGACCGACTGCGCCACCTGCGCGGAGGAGGCCGTACGGCTGCGGGACGCGGTCGGGCTGCTGCGGTCGGAGGACTCGCTCGACCTCGATCCGCTGCTGCGCGCCCGGGTGCTGGAGAACTGCCTGGGCCGCCGACCGGCCCGGATACCCGTGCCCGAGTGGGCGGGACCGTACGACGCGGAGACCGCGCGGCTCGACGCGCTGCTGCGGGACCTCGGGCCTGGCGACTGGGCCGCACCGGTCGTCCTGGAGTGGCACTCCGGTGCGCGGCGTGCCTCCGTCGCCGACGTCATCGGTCATCTGACCGCGGTCGACGGGCTGATAGGGGCCGCGCTCGGGGAGAACGCGGCACTGGGCGCGGACGCGCCGCGGGATCCGACCGAGCGGACGATCGAGTACTGGCGACGGACCGGCAGCCGAAGCGGCGGCGAGGTGCGTGAGGAGTGGCGGGAGCAGGGCCACACCCTGCTGCGCACGGTGTCCTTCGCCGGGCGGAGCGCGGGTGGACTCGACGTCAGCTACGGGGACTTCGAGCTGCCGTTGCGGGACGCGTTCGTGGACCGGGCGTTCGAGTGCTGGATCCATGCCGGAGACATCGCGGAGGCGGTCGACTACCCGTACGAGCCGCCCGCGCCGCGGCACTTGAACGCGATGCTCGACCTGACGGCACGGCTGTTGCCGATCGCCCTGGCCGGGCGGCGCAGGGCCGGGCTCGCCACCTCGCCGGCACGGTGGGTGGAGGCGGGCACGCCGGGACGTTCCGTCCATCTGGAGTTGGAGGGCGACGGCGGCGGCAACTGGTTCATCCCGTTGGACTCACCGGCGGCGGTGGGCTCGAAGGCGGGGAGCGTCGCGCAGGTCGCCCTGGAGGCGACGGAGTTCTGCCAGTTGGCGGCCGGGCACCGGGAGCCGGAGGAACTGGCGGTCGGGCAGGCGGGGGATCGCCAGGCGATCCGGGATGTCCTCGCGGCGACGGCCAGCCTGTCCCGAATGTAGCCCCACCCGCCCTTCCGGGGGCCGGAGCCCCTTGGGGTGGGCGGGTGGGGAAGAGGCCTACGCGAAGACGACCGTGCGGTGGCCGTTGAGCAGGACGCGGTGTTCGCTGTGCCACTTGACCGCTCGGGCCAGGGCCTGGCACTCGACGTCACGGCCCACGGCGACCAGCTGATCGGGGTTGGCCTCGTGGCTGACGCGCTCGACCTCCTGCTCGATGATCGGGCCCTCGTCGAGGTCCGCGGTGACGTAGTGCGCCGTCGCGCCGATCAGCTTCACACCGCGTGCGTGCGCCTGGTGGTACGGCTTGGCGCCCTTGAAGCTGGGGAGGAAGGAATGGTGGATGTTGATGATCCGCCCGGACAGCCGCTTGCACAGGTCGTCGGAGAGCACCTGCATGTAGCGCGCGAGCACCACAAGCTCGATGTCCTCGTCCTCGACCAGCTTCAGCAGCTCGGCCTCGGCCCGCTCCTTGGTCTCCTTGGTCACCGGGACGTGGTGGAAGGGGATCCCGTACGAGCCGACCAGTTCCTCGAAGTCCCGGTGGTTGGAGACCACCGCCGCGATCTCCACCGGCAGCGCGCCGATACGCGAGCGGAACAGCAGGTCGTTCAGGCAGTGCCCGAACTTGCTGACCATGATCACGATCCGCATCTTCTCCTCGGCGGGGTAGATCCGCCAGTCCATGCGGAAGGAGTCGGCGACGGCCGCGAAGCTGGCCCGCAGCTTGTCTGCGGTGACCGAGGGCTCGGCCGAGAAGTGCACCCGCATGAAGAACAGACCGGTGTCCTGATCACCGAACTGCTGGCTGTCCACGATGTTGCAACCAGTCATGAACAGGTAACTGGAGACGGCGTGCACGATGCCCTGCTTGTCGGGGCAGGACAGCGTCAGGACGTACTGCGGGGCGGTGCGCTGTGCTTCGGTCACCGCAATAGCCTCGCACATCCCGGCGGACCGCAGGTCAGCGGTCCGGTTGGCGAGACCGGTCAGCGGGACCGGGTGTAGATCGCCAGCACGTCCAGCGACCGCGGCGGCGCGTCCACGTCGTCACCGTCGTTGGTCGCCAGCCGTACGTGCGCCTCCCGGGCCGCCCGTACCGCCTCCGGCCAGCCGGGGTGGCCCAGGTAGACGGCGGCCGGGGCGTCCGCGCCGACCTCGTGCAGGATCCGCAGCACCCGCAGCACGGCGGCGTCCACCAGCGCCGCCTCGTGCGCGTCGCGGAAGATCGTCCCGACGTACTTCTCGGCGGACCAGTTGTCCAACCAGGTGTCCTCGACCAGGCGGTAGACGGCGTCCGTCACATCCCCGTAGCCGGGACGGCCGGCGACCCAGCACTCCTGCTGGAAGACCGGATCGCTGAGCATGTGCAGCGCGGAACGCACATTGCTGCGCCAGCGCCACCAGGGCATGTCGTTGAGCGGCATACGCCCCATCGTGGAGGAGCGGGCGCCCCGCCGGGAAGACTTCTCCGAACCTTGCACGGTTATCGATCGTACGTTCAGCGAATGGCACGGATATCACCAGGTACGGTCCGAAGCGAACACCGCGCACACCGCGCGTACGGGCAATTCACTTATCCGCCACCCCCGGTTGCGGTGCGGTCACTCCGTCGTTGACGGCGGCCGGGGAACGTACGGAGCCATGACCGCTATACGACGGTTCGGTGCTCTGGCAGCGACGGTGGCGACCCTGGTCGGCGGCGGCGTCAGCGGTTGCGGTGTGGTGCCGGGAACCGGGGCGGCGGCGGGCTCCAAAGCGCCGATCGTGGTCATGACCTGGGCGCCGCAGGGCACGAACTCCACCAACATGCCCGGTATGCCGGCGATGGCGCAGGCCTACGCCCGGATGGTCAACGCCGAAGGCGGCATCAACGGCCACCCGTTGAAGGTCCTCACGTGTGACGAGCACAACGACACGGTCCGCGCGGAACGCTGCGCACAGCAGGCCGTGGACGCCAACGCGGTCGCCGTCGTCGGCTCGTACAGCCAGTACGGCCAGAGCTTCATGGCCTCGCTGGAGAACGCGGGCATTCCGTACCTCGGCGGGTACGGGGTGGCGCCAGAGGAGTTCACCAGCCCGCTGTCGTATCCGGTCAACGGCGGCGCGCCCGCGCTGCTGGCCGGCAACGGCCGCCAGCTGTCCAGCATCTGCGACCACACCGCGCTGGTCCGCCCGGACACCGCCGCGGGCGACCAGTACCCCGAGTTCCTCGACGCGGGACTGGCGTTCCGGCACCGCGCCCCCGCCGACGACATCCGCGCGCCCGACGACGCCACCGACTACACCGGTGCCGCCCAGCGGGCGATCGGCTCGGGCGAACCGGGACGTTGTGTGACGGCGGTGCTCGGCGACCGTACCGCCACGTTCTTCGACTCCTTCCGGCGGCTCGGCCCCGGGCAGCAGGTGCGCACCGCCTCCGTGCTCGGCAGCGTCAAGCAGTCGCTGCTGGACAGCACCGGGGGCGCCGACAGCCCGTTGGAGGGCGCGTCCGCGACGAGCTGGTACCCGTCCGCCAGCGACCCCGCCTGGAACCCGATGCGCAACGCGGTCTCCACTTATGCCTTCGGCGACAACCGGATCGACGTCGCCGACCCGGGCGCGGAGACGACCTGGATCGCGTACACGGTCTTCACCAAGATCGTCAGCTCGCTCGGCCAGGGCCCGGTCACCGCGCAGAGCGTCCGTGACGCGCTCGACCACGCCCATGACGTCTCCACCGGCGGCCTCACCCCGCCGCTGGGCTGGCGGTACGCGGACACGCTGGCGGTGCGCGGCTATCCGCGCATGGTCAACGCGACGGTCACCTACCAGGTCGTCAAGGACGGCCGGTTGACCGCGGTCGGCAAGGGCGGCTTCGTGGACCTACGCGACACACTGGAGAGCACCGGCTGACCGGAGCCGCTACAGATCGGTGAACTGCCGCTGGGTCAGGCCGTACTGGCCGGCGATCGGGTTCCACAGGTCGGCGGCCTTCTTCTTGGCGAAGGTGGCCCGGCCGCTCGCCGCGTTGCCCTTCTGCGCGGCCGGAGTGCCCTTGGCGTGGCCCTTGTCGCAGCCCTTCTTGTCCTTCGACACCTGATCGCCCCAGTCCGCGTAGTCGTTGTCGGCCTCGGCGGACGCCTTCCAGGCGGCGGTGAGCTGCTTGACCAGCTCGTCGTGGTTGGGCAGCTTGTCCAGGCTCAACTGGTCGAGCCTGGTGATCAGCTGGGCGCGCTGGCTCGCGGCGGTACGAAGGTCCGCGGACGACTGGCCCATGTTGGAGCAGGACTTGATGGAGGCCACCGCGCTGATCACAGTGGCACGGCTGCTGTTGCTGTCCTTGAGCAGCGAGTCGAGCTGCTTGGCCTGCGCCTGCGCCGCGTCCGCCGCGCCGTTGGCGCCGCCGCCCGCCGCGGGCGAGGCGACGCCCGCCTTCTGCTGGTCGCCGCTGTTGTCGCCGCCACCGCTGAGCGCGGCGCCGACCGCGACCCCTATGACGGCGAGACCGGCGACCCCGATGCCGATCACGGCCATCGGCGAGAGCTTCCCGAACTTCGCGCGGCGCTCGGGCGCGTCCTGCCCGAAGTCGCGTGCGGGCTGCTGGGTGTACGGCGGCTGCGTCGGCATGCCGTTGCCGTACGAGGGGGAGTGCGGCGGTCGCGCGGCGCCGGGGTCGCCGTCCTTGCGGTACAGGAAGTCGTAGTCGTCCCTGGCCTGCGGCGGTGCCTGCTCGGCGTGGTGCGCCGTCGCGTCCTGCGGCTGGGACTGCCACGCCTCGTTGAAGCGCGGGAGTTGCTCGGTGGCGGGCGCGCCCGGCTGCTGCGGCGTCAGGAGCTGGGTGCGCTCCTCCGGCGGCTGGTCGCCCGGGGCGCCCGGCCGGATGGAGTACGGCGCGGCGCTGGGCATCGGCGGCGTCTGCGCACCAGCGGCGGGCGGCTGCGACGGCGGCGGCGGTACCGGCGTCTGGAACTGCTGCTCCGGAGGCAGCGGTTGGCGCAACTCGGCGGCCTGCCGCGGAAGTTCGACCGGCTGCTGCCGCATCGGCGCTATCAGCTGCGTCTTCTCCGACTCGCCGTCGGGCGCGGGCGGTTCGGCACCCGGTGCGGCCTGGGCCTGCTGACCGTACGGGGTTAGCAGTTGCGTCGCCTCGGACCCCTGGGGGTAAGTGAGCAACTGAGTGGCCTCAGACTCCTGGCCGTAGGGCGGCAGGAACTGGGTGGCCTCGGACTGCTCACCGTAGGGCGGCAGGAACTGGGTGGCCTCGGACTCCTGGCCGTAGGGCGGCAGGAACTGGGTGGCCTCGGACTCCTGGCCGTGCGGCGGTACGGCGTGGGGCGCCTCGGACTGCTGGCCGTAGGGCGGAAGCAGCTGGGTGGCCTCACCTGCGCCCGGGTGCTGGGGCAGGCCGTGCGGGGGCTGGAAGCCCTGGGGGGACTGCGGCTGGGACGGCTGCCGCGGAGCGTGCTGCGGGGCGCCCCACGGCTGGCCGGGGGCGGGCTGCACCACCTGGTTCGGCTGCGGCCACTGCTCGCCGTGCTGTTCGCCGTGCGCGGGCAGCACGACGCCCTCGCGGGCCTCGGGCACCGCCGACGCCTGCGGTTCGTGTGGAATCGGCATCGGCCGGTACGCGCCGTCCGCCGCCTCTTCTCCCCGCCCGCTCTGCATCACCGGAACTCCTGCCTGCTGCGTAACTGTGGCCGTTAGGGACTAGCCCCGGGTGGAGCTGAGTCCCTGACCCCCGACCGGCCCTTCGGAACGTCGGCTCACGCTACCGGGTCAATTCCAGTCCCCACTACGCACCCGTGTGAGTGATCGCACAGTAATGTGCTGACGGTCACTCGCGGGCCCGGCACACGTTCCAGGAAATCGCAGCATGCAGCGCCTTCCGTAACGGCGGAAGGCGTCGGTATAGCGGTCCCGTAACAATTGGAGCGTCCCGGCGGGGGACGGGGGCGCGCCCCGAGACATTCCTCACCCCGCCGGGACGGCGTCACGCCGCCAGCTCACTCTCCTCAAGTCGCGCCCCGAACTCCCTTACCACCGGCTCGTCCGAGAACGGTTCGATACGGCGGCGGAAGTCGTCCAGGTACTCCGCGCCCCGGTTGGAGCGCAGCCCGCCCAGCAACTCGACCGCCTGCGCGGCGGTATGGCAGGACTGCTCCACCTCCCGGGCCTGCACCTGCGCGGAGGCCAGCACCAGCAGCCCTATCGCCCGCCGCCGGGCACGGGTCGGCGGATGCCCGGCGAGCGACTCCTCGGCCCGGCGCATCGCGGGCCCCGGCTGGTCCAGATCACGGTGGCAGTGCGCCAACTCGTCGGCCAGATAGGCCTCGTCGAAGTGCGCGATCCAGTCCGGATCGTCCTCCGGGACGCTGCGGCCCAGCGCCTCCACCGCCCGTCCCGCCACCGTCTCGCACGCCCTGGCGTCACCGAGCAGGGCGTGGCCACGCGCCTCCGCCGCGTAGAACATCGCCTGCGCCGTGGGGGTGACATGGCCGCGCGCGCCTTCCTGAGCGGCCCTGGCGAGTTGCGCGATCTCCCGGGGGTTGCCGAGCGAGGCGGCGAGATGGCTCATTCCGGCCGCCAGCACGTAACCGCCGTAACCGCGGTCACCCGCGGCCTGCGCCAGCCGCAGCGCCTGGATGTAGTACCGCTGGGCGAGGCCGGGTTGACCGGTGTCCACCGCCATGTACCCGGCCAGCTCGGTCAACCGGGCCACTGCGGCGAAGAGTTGGCGGCCGGTCGCCTCCCGGTACGAACCCGCCAGCAGTCCGGAGACGACGCTGTTGAGGTAGTGCACCACGATCGGGCGGACATGGCCGCTGCCGAAGCGGTGGTCGAGGTCGACCAGCGCCTGCGTCGTCGCCCGTACCGCCGCCACGTCCGCGGTGCCGACCCGCGGTCCGCCGCTGCGCGAGACCAAGGTGTCCGGACCGGTGATCAGCCAGTCACGGCTCGGCTCGACCAGCGCCGAGGCCGCCACCGTGGACCCGGTCAGGAAGTCGCGGCGCCCCACGTCGCTGCGCCACAGCTCGCAGGCCTGCTCCACCGCGCCGAGCACGGTGGGCGCGAAGTGCAGACCCACGCCGGAGGCCAGGTTCTTGCCGTTGGCCATGCCGATCTCGTCGATCGTCACGGTGCGGCCGAGCTTGCGCCCCAGCGCCTCGGCGATGATCGCCGGTGCCCGGCCGCGCGGCTGCTGACCTCGCAGCCAGCGCGCCACGGAGGTCTTGTCGTAGCGCAGATCGAGGCCGTGCTCGGCGCCGCACATATTGACGCGGCGAGCCAGGCCGGCGTTGGAACATCCGGCTTCCTGGATCAGCGCTTGCAGCCGTTCGTTCGGCTGTCGCGCCACCAGTGGTCGGGCGGCCATCGTCGTCCCCCCTCTGTACCTAACGGTGTCGCAGCCGGGTCGCTCCCCGTGCTGCATGATCTCTGCCCACCGGAGGCGGGCAGTTATGCCGCTTTACGGCTCTTTATCGGTACTTTGCGCAATGAGACGTGCCACCGTGCCGTCAAGGAACTACCCACCCCCGGAGCCGGTCCCCCGTGCGCGCCCCCAACCGTGCACCTGTGCGCCCCGCGTGTCCCACCCAAGAGGGAACAGGGCCTCCGTAACCCTTGCTGACAAGGGAAGTTGTGCATCGCGTGGAAGACACCATCGGAGCCCCGCAGCCGCTCGCCGTAACCGAACACCTGCTGGAGGCGGCGGTGCGATACGCGGACGAGCGGCACTGGGACGTGTTCCCGGGCAGCTGGCTTGAGGACAACGGCGGCGTCCTGCGCTGCTCCTGCGGCTTCAGCGGCTGCCCCGCGCCCGGCGCCCACCCCACCCGCACCGACTGGCCGGGCCAGGCGACCGGTAGCGGTGTGGCGGTACGCCGGATGTGGTCCAGAGAGCCACGCGCCTCCGTACTGCTGCCCACCGGCCGGAGTTTCGACGTCATCGACGTGCCGGAGGTGGCGGGCTGCCTGGCGCTGGCCCGGATGGAACGGATGGAGCTACCGCTCGGCCCGGTCCTGTCCACGCCCAACCGCAGGCTGGTGTTCTTCGTCCTGCCCGGCGCCAGCGCCAAGGTCCCGGACCTGGTACGGCGGTTGGGGTGGCCGCCGTCCGCGCTGGACATGGTGGTCCGCGGGGACGGGGACTACGTACCGGCGCCGCCGAGCCGGATGGGCCGGGGGTCCGTGCAGTGGGCGCGGCAGCCCACCGCGTTGAACCGCTGGCTGCCGGACGCCGAGGAGTTGATCAGCCCGCTCGCCTATGCCTGCGGCCGGGAGGCCGCCGCCCAGCGGGACCGCTGAGGCGGTGGCGGCTGCCGTGGGGCCGGCCGCTGGGGCGTCAGCGGACGGTGCCGGCCAGGAACTCCTCCAGGGTGCGCTGCCAGGCGTCCGGCTGGTCCCACGGGACGAGATGGCCGGCGTCCGCTATTTCGGCGTACGAGCCGTGCGGCAGCACGCGGACCATCTCCTGGGCCTCGGCGCGGCCCAGTTCGCCGTCCCAGCCGCGTACGACCAGGGTGGGACAGCGGACTTGGGCGAGTTCGTCCCAGTGCGCGTCACGCATCCACGGCTCGCGGGAGTCAAGCATGTGCCGGAAGGAGAACTGCGGCCACCAGCCGCCGGAGCGCTCCTCCATCACCTCGGTGTAGAACGCCCCGCGGGCGGGCCGCGGCCGCTCCAGCGTGGGGTCGTCGGCGCCGAACCACCTCCGCACGTCCGCCAGTGCGGCGAAGGGCAGCGGCCAGGAGGCGAACCACTGCTCCCACTCCCGCTGGCTCGCCTCGCCGAGCGCCGAGGCCCGCATGTCGCAGATGACCAGGGCGCGCACCAACTCCGGGTGGCGGGCGGCGAGTTGCCAGGCGGTGAGCGCGCCCATGGAGTGGCCCACCAGGACGACCGGCGCCAGGCGGAGTTGCTCGATGGCGGCCAGTACGTCAGCGATGTACGCCTCGCGGGTGTACGGGCCGTCCGGCTTGGCGGAGCGGCCGTGGCCGCGCTGGTCGAGCGCGACCGGGCGGTAGCGGGCGGCCAACGCCCGGGCGGTGGGCGCCCAGTGCGCGGCGCGCCCCGTCAACCCGTGCAGCATCAGCACCGCGGGGCGCGGAACCTCGCGCGTCTCCGGCGGCGCGGATCCGTCATGCGGCTTGTGCTGGTCTGTGAAGTCCCAGGCGGCGAGCCGCACGCCGCCCGCTCCGGACACCTCGACACGACGAACCATCGATCCGGCACCCCCGGGTCAACCGTCCTGTCCGGCCCGGTTGGCCGAACGCACCCACCGTATCGAACTCACCTTCGAAGAAGTGGGTATGGCGCTTAACACCGCCCTTTCGAGTGACAAGGCGAGGGTGTGCTTTGGAGGCCCTGCGGGGAGTACTTCCAGCAGGGAGGGATCGTCCCCCGCCGGGTGAGGGGAAGGACCCGGAGAGCTCGGGGTTCCGGGTACGGCACCCGGGGGACGAAGGGGAGGAGGGCCCCGGCATACGTCGGGGCCCCATCCCGTTCCGGGACGCTTCGCTCACCGGGGCTGCGAGCGTCTTCCGCACACCCCTTCGGGCTTCGCACTCCCGACCCCACGCACACCCTGCGCCACAGGCAGGCCAAACCGGACGGCGAACGGGTGGGCGGAACGATCCACCCACCCGGGCGCAGTGGACGGAAACCGCGTCACCGGAACCGCCGAGCGCGAGTGCTACCGCTTGGCGACGAAGACGTGGCCCGCCACGTCCTGGCTCAGCTCGGCCGCCTCGCCGCCGGAGCCGACCAGGACCCCGCCGGGGGACGCGGTGACGCTGACGACCGCCCCCGGCTGGATGCCGGCCCGCCGCAGCGTGTACATCAGCTGCGCGTCCGTCTGGATGGGCTCGCCGATCCGCCGCACCACCACGGTCTTGCCGTCCGTGCCAGGGTCCAGGTCGACCAGGCTGACCGTCCCCTCGTCCAGGAACGGATCGGCCTCCGCCTTCTCCCCCAGTTCCTCCAGGCCGGGAATCGGGTTGCCGTACGGCGACTCGGTGGGGTGCCGCAGGAGTTCGAGCACCCGCCGCTCCACCGCCTCGCTCATCACGTGCTCCCAGCGGCAGGCCTCGGCGTGCACCTGCTCCCACTCCAGGCCGATGACGTCGACCAGGAGGCACTCGGCGAGCCGGTGCTTGCGCATGACGCGGGTGGCGAGCCGCCGTCCCTCCTCCGTCAGCTCCAGGTGCCGGTCACCCGCGACCTGCACCAGGCCGTCCCGCTCCATCCGCGCAACCGTCTGGCTGACCGTCGGACCGCTCTGGTCCAGCCGCTCGGCGATACGGGCGCGCATGGGGACCACACCCTCCTCCTCAAGCTCCAGGATGGTGCGGAGATACATCTCCGTCGTGTCGATGAGGTGTCCCGACATACGTGCCCCTCAATAGCTCGTGCGGTGGCCCTGCTGACAATTCTGACGCATCCCACCGACAACGCGGCCCGCTCGCGGTTGACAGCCCATACCGGAAGGCTCCACCGTGATCGGCGACCTAGGAGCGGAGGACGGCGACATGGCGGCTGACGATCTCGCCGGACAGTACTTCGACGCGGCCATCGCCCTGCTGCGCCGGGTACGCGACGAGGACGCCGAGAGCATCGCCGACGCGGGCCGCCTGCTCGCCGAGGCGGTGGAGGGGAACGCCCGGATCTTCGTCTTCGGCGCCGGTCACTCCTCGCTCCCGGCGCAGGACGTGGTGTACCGGGCGGGCGGGCTGGCCCTGATCAACCTGCTCGCGGTGCCCGGCGTGATCGGCGTGGACGTCGTGCCCGCCACCCTCGGCAGCGCGCTGGAGCGGGTCGACGGGCTCGCCGCGGCCGTACTGGACACCAGCCCCGCGGAGCCGGGCGACGTGCTGATCGTCATCTCCCTGTCCGGCCGCAACGCGCTGCCGGTCGAGATGGCGCTCAACGCCCGAGCGCTGGGCCTGAAGGTCATCGGCGTCACCTCGCTGGCGTACCCCGAGCAGACCAGGTCGCGGCACTCCTCGGGGACATATCTGAAGGACCACTGCGACGTGGTGATCGACAGCAAGATTCCGGTCGGCGACGCGGAGCTGACCGCGGAGGGCGTCCCGGCGCCGTTCGGCCCGGCGTCCACCGTCGTCACCAGCGCCCTGCTCCAGGCGGTGGTGGCCACCGCGGTCGGAGAGCTGGCCGAGCGCGGCCACACCCCGCCGCTGCTGCGGTCGGGCAACGTGGACGGCGGCCACGAGTGGAACGGGCGGATCCTGGCCGAGTACGGCGACCGGATCTTCTACCGGCGCTGAGCCGCCTAACGCCGCCGGTTCAGCAGCGCCGCCATGTCCAGCGCCGCGGCGACCCTGGCCGCCACGTCCTCCGCGAACGCCGCGTCCGCACGGTCGAACGGCCGCCGTCCCGCACCGCGCAGAAACGTCACCACGCCCAGCGTCCGCCCCCGGCTGCGCAGCACCGAGCACAGCCCGTACACCGTCCCCTCCGGCCAGCGGCGGGACGCGGCCTTCTCCGGTGAGAGGTCCGCCGACCGCACCGAGCCGAGCCGCTCGACGGACTGCAGCGCCGGATGCCCCTCCTCGTACGGCACCGGGATGCCGCCGGAGGCGATCGGCAGGCACGGCCCCGGCCCGCCCGCCGTCCCGGCCGCCCGCACCAGCTTGCCGCCCGCGCCCATCACGTCGATCAGGCCCTCGTCGGCGAAGCCCGCGAGCGCGTAGTCCAGATACCCGGTGGCCGCCTCCATGGGGTCCTCGCACTCGGCGCCCGCGTTCGCCGCACGGCGCAACTGGTTGGTGCGGAACCGGAGTTGGGACGCCTCCTGCTCTGCCAGCTTCGTCTCCGTGATGTCCTCGAACAGCCAGCCGACGCCGAGCGGCACCGGTTCCTCGCCGAGCGGTGAGCCGAGCCGCACGAAGCCGCTGCGCCAGCAGTGCCGCTGGGCGCCCGGCGTGTCCGCGCGCAGTGTCACCCACAGGTCGAGCGGCGCGGTCGGCGGCCCCTCGGAGAGCACATGGTGCAGCGCGCTCTCCAGTTCCTCGACGCCCTGGTCCAGCACCTCGCCGAGCGGACGGCCGAGCAGCGCCTCCCGGTCGGTGCGCAGCGCCCGCGCGGCACATCCGTTGACGACGGCGGGCCGCAGGTCGGCGTCTATCAACACCACGCACCAGGGTGCCTCTTGGAACAGCGCGTCACTGAGCGCGATGGACCGCTCCAGGTCGATCTGCGCGTGCACCTCGGAGAAGGCGCAGTACACGCCGGCGGGCTGCCCGTCGGGCGCGGTGACGGCCGCGGTCTGGGCGCGCACAAGGACGCGATGGCCGTCCTTGGTCAGCAGCGCGAACTCATGGACCTGGCGGCCCGGCCCCTTCATCACCCCGAGCAGCCGGGCCATCAGCTCGTCGGCGTCGGCGCTGCGCACCGCCCAGCCCGCCAGTCCGCGGCGGCCGACGGCGTCGTCGGTGGTCCAGCCGAGGATCCGGGCCGCCTCGGTGTTCCAGTGGGTGACCAGGCCGTCCTGGTCGAAGGCGCACAGAGCGGCGTCCATGCTTTCTAGGAGGGCGGCGAGTAGCTGCTCGTCGCCTCCGCTCAGCGGCTTCGCGTGGGCGTCGGAAGGCTGCACATCTCCCCATTCAACCCCCCTGTGACGCAGCCCACAGCGCGTTCGCGAAAATCAGTTGTCTCCCGCCGGTGGCCTTCTTAGGCTGGCGGTACACGGAGAGGAGGTGGTCCGAAGAATGATTGACTATCGGACGCGTGAGGTGACTGCGGGCTGACGCCGCGCACCTCGCCTGCGAGTCGTGCGCCGCAGGCCTAATCCAAAGCAGTCACCCGACCCGCGGGCTACCGGACCTCGTCCGACCGGTCCTGGAGGCGCCTCCAGGCGGCAGCCCGCGGGTCGCCGCTTTTCCGGGCCGCGCCTTCCCGGTGCCGCCTACGGGCACAGCCGCTCGATCCGCCAGCCCTCCGCCTCGCGGGCGTACACCAGCCGGTCGTGCAGCCGGTTCTCCCGGCCCTGCCAGAACTCCACCTGCTCCGCGTCGACGCGGTAGCCGCCCCAGAACGGCGGCGCCGGAACCCGCTCGCTCTCCGGATAGCGGTCGGCCAGCTCCGCGTACCGCCGTTCCAGTTCAGCGCGCGACCCGATCGGCGCCGACTGGTCGCTCGCCCACGCGCCCAGTTGCGAACCGTGCGGACGGCTGCGGAAGTACGCGACCGTCTCCTCCCGTGTCACCTTGACCACCGGGCCGCAGATGATCACCTGCCGGGCGATCGGGTGCCAGGGGAAGAGCAGCGAGGCGTAAGGGTTCTCCGCCAGGTCGCGGCCCTTGCGCGAGGTGTAGTTGGTGAAGAAGACGAAGCCGCTGGTGTCGTAGCTCTTGAGCAGTACGGTGCGCGAGCTGGGGCGCCCCGAGGCGTCGGCCGTGGAGACGACCATCGCGTTCGGCTCCGGCAGCCCGCTGCTCGCGGCGTCGGCGAACCAACGGGCGAACTGCTCGTACGGGCAGGCGGCGAGTTCGGGCGCGTCCAGTCCGGCGGCCCGGTACTGCTTCCGCATGGTGGCGGGGTCGGGGTGGGGCACCCGCACATCTTGCAGCACGGAACGCGGCCGGTGCGTGGCCGGGGCAATGCTCACCCGGGCGGGTGACACCGCACGTCAGGGTGATTCGGCGCGGGTCCGGCAAGCCGCCACCCCGGCCAAGGTGACGCAGTGTGCCGCACGTCACGCTTCCGGTCACGTAGCGAAACCGACAGAATCGCCCCTGGACCGCTGTGACCTCTCGACATCAACAGATATCTTGCTGCGTTCCCCTCGGCAGGGTGAACCACCACCCGAGCAGGGCATGACCGAGGTGTCACCAGCCACTCGTCGACCACATCAAGAGGAGCCGCCCGATGTCCGACTTCGTACCCGGACTCGAGGGAGTCATCGCGTTCGAAACGGAGATCGCCGAACCCGACAAGGAGGGCGGCTCGCTGCGCTACCGGGGCGTCGACATCGAGGATCTGGTCGGCAGCGTGTCGTTCGGGCACGTGTGGGGCCTGCTGGTGGACGGCAGCTTCAACCCCGGTCTGCCGCCCGCCGAGCCGTTCCCGATCCCGGTGCACTCCGGTGACATCCGGGTCGACGTACAGTCCGCGCTGGCGATGCTGGCGCCGGTGTGGGGCCTGAAGCCGCTGCTCGACATCAGCGCCGAGGAGGCGCGCGACGACCTCGCACGGGCGGCGGTCATGGCGCTGTCCTACGTGGCGCAGTCGGCGCGTGGACAGGGGCTGCCGATGGTGCCGCAGCGCGAGATCGACAAGGCGGAGACCGTTGTCGAGCGGTTCATGATCCGCTGGCGCGGCGAGCCGGACCCGCGGCACGTCAAGGCCGTGGACGCCTACTGGACGTCGGCCGCCGAGCACGGCATGAACGCCTCGACGTTCACCGCCCGGGTCATCGCGTCCACCGGTGCCGATGTGGCCGCCGCGCTGTCCGGCGCGGTGGGCGCGATGTCGGGGCCGCTGCACGGTGGTGCGCCGTCCCGGGTGCTCGGGATGATCGAGGAGATCGAGCGCACCGGTGACGCCGTCTCGTATGTGAGGAAGACGCTGGACAAGGGCGAGCGGCTGATGGGCTTCGGCCACCGTGTGTACCGGGCGGAGGACCCGCGTGCCCGGGTGCTGCGGCGTACCGCCAAGGAGCTGGGCGCGCCGCGCTACGAGGTCGCCGAGGCGCTGGAGAAGGCGGCGCTGGAGGAGCTGCACAACCGGCGTCCTGACCGGGTGCTGGCCACGAACGTGGAGTTCTGGGCGGCGATCATGCTGGACTTCGCGGAGGTTCCGGCGCACATGTTCACGTCGATGTTCACCTGCGCGCGCACCGCCGGGTGGAGCGCGCACATCCTGGAGCAGAAGCGGACCGGCCGACTGGTGCGCCCGTCGGCGCGGTATGTGGGACCTGGCCCGCGCAGCCCGCGCGACGTCGAGGGATACGGGGAAGCCGTTCACTGACCCGACGGGGCGCAGTGCGCCCTGCTTCCGCCGCACCCTCACCGCGGGGGCGCCCGCCGTTGCGGCGGGTCAGTGGTCGGGGGCAAGCCCCCGAACCGCCAGGGCGTCCGCCAGGACCTCCGCCAGGTGCTGGGCGTTGGCGCCCGCCAGTTGGGCCAGTTGGGTGCGGCAGGAGTAGCCGTCCGCCAGGACCAGGGCGGTGGCGGGGGCGTCCCGTACCGCGGGAAGCAGTTGCTCGGCGGCGCAGGCGCGTGACACCTCGTAGTGGCCGCGTTCGAAGCCGAAGTTGCCGGCCAGACCGCAACAGCCGCCGGACAGCTCGCCGGTGAGCCCCGCCCTGGCGCGCAGCCGGCGTTCGGCGGCGTCCCCGAGCACCGCGTGCTGGTGGCAGTGCGTCTGGCCGACGACCGGGCGGTCGACGCGCGGCGGGGTCCAGTCGGGCGCGTACTCCTCAAGCGTCTGGGCGAAGGTCCGTACCGAGGAGGCCAGACGCCTGGCGTCCTCGGAGCCCAGCAGTTCGGGCAGGTCGGTGCGGAGCGCCGCCGTACAGCTTGGTTCCAGGCCGACGATGGGCAGCCCGGCGGCCAGTGCGGGCCGCAGCGTGTCCAGGGTGCGGCGCATCACGCGGCGGGCGTGGTCGAGTTGGCCGGTGGACACCCACGTCAGCCCGCAGCACACCGGTTCCGGTGGCAGTACGACGCGCAGCCCGGCCGCCTCGAGGACCCGGACGGCGGCGGAACCGGTCTGTGGGCTGAGGTAGTTGGTGAAGGTGTCGGGGAACAGGACGACGGCGCCTCCCGTACCCCCAGCCCCCTGGTGCGTGCGCCACCAGCGGGTGAAGGGCTGAGGGGCCAGCGGCGGAATGTCGCGTTCCGGGGCGATGCCGCCAACTCGCCTGGCCACCAGGGACAGCGGCGTAGCCGCCGCCGCGTTCAGCAGCGGCGCCATCCGCAGCGCCGCCGCGGCACGCAGCCACACCGGCAGCCAGCCCATGGAGTAGTGCGCGGCCGGGCGCCGCCGCCGCGCGTAGTGGTGGTGCAGGAACTCCGCCTTGTACGTGGCCATGTCGACCCCGGCCGGGCAGTCCGAGCGGCACCCCCTGCACGACAGGCACAGGTCCAGCGCCTCCCGTACCTCCGGTGAACGCCAGCCGTCGGCCACCACCTCGCCCGCCAGCATCTCGTGCAGCAGCCGGGCCCGCCCCCGGGTGGAGTGCCGCTCCTCACCGGTGACCCGGAACGACGGGCACATCACCCCGGAACCGGCCTGCGGGTCCCGGCACTTGGCCACACCCACGCACCGCCGCACCGCGGCCGAGAAGTCACCGCCGTCGTGCGGATAGCCGAACTCGACGTCCACCGGGCGCTTCGGCAGCACCGCGAAGCGCAGCCCCTCGTCGAGTCGGGCGGGACGCACCAGGACGCCCGGGTTCATGCCGTCCGCCGGATCCCACAGGTCCTTGAACCGCCCGAAGAGGTCCACCAGTTCGGGCCCGTACATCAGCGGCAGCAGTTCGGAGCGGGCCCGGCCGTCGCCGTGCTCACCGGAGAGCGATCCGCCGTGCGCCACCACCAGCCGCGCCATGTCCTCGGAGAACCGGCGGAAGCGGGCGACGACCGCCGCGCTCGACAGGTCGAAGTCGACGCGGACATGGACGCAGCCCTCGCCGAAGTGCCCGTACGGTGCTCCCTGCAGACCGTGGTGGGCCAGCAGTTCGCGGAACTCCCGCAGATAGCCGCCGAGTCGGGGCGGCGGCACCGCGCAGTCCTCCCAGCCCGGCCAGGCCTCGCCACCGTCCGGCAACCGGGTCGCCAGGCCCGCGGCGTCCTCCCGCACCCGCCACAGCGCGCGCTGTCCGCCGGGTTCGGTGACGACGACGCTGTCCACGGCCCCGTCCCGCAGCGCCGCCCGGCACAACTCGTCCGCCCTCGCCCGCACTTCGGCGGTCGAGTCGCCGCCGACCTCCAGGAACAGCCATGCCCCGCCGCCCGGCAGCAGCCGTGCGGCGCCACCCGCCACATCGGCGGACATGCCCTCCACCGTCAACGGGCGCAGCGGCAGCAGCCCGGGTGCGGCGTCGGCCGCGGCGCCCTCGTCGACGTAGCCGAGCACCGCCAGCGCCCGTACCGCGGGCGCCGCCACCAGCCGTACGGTGGCCGAGGTGAGCACCCCGAGGGTGCCCTCGCTGCCGGTGAACGCGCGCGCCAGATGGCCGCCCTTCTCCGGCAGGAGCTGGTCGAGCGCGTAACCGGAGATCCGGCGCGGCAGTTCGGGGAAGCCGGTACGGAGTACGGCCAGGTGATTAGACGTCAGTTTCTCGACGCCGTCCCGGAGCGCGCCGGGCAGGCCGTCGGTTCCCCTGGCCAGCCGCAGCCGCTGGCCGCCGTAGGTCAGGACGTCCAGCGTGTGCACGTTGTCGGCGGTGGTGCCCCAGGCCACGGAGTGCGCGCCGCAGGAGTTGTTGCCGATCATGCCGCCGAGCGTGCAGCGGCTGTGCGTGGCCGGGTCGGGACCGAAGGTCAGGCCGTGCGCCGCCGCCTGCCGCCGCAGCTCGTCCAGGACCACGCCCGGCTGTACGACGGCGGTGCGAGCCGCCGGGTCGACGGCCTCGACGCGGTTCATGTACCGGGTGAAGTCCAGCACCACACCGGGGCCGATCGCGTTCCCCGCGACCGACGTACCGCCGCCGCGCGGCACCACGGGCACCCCGTGCTCCCGGCACACCTCAAGCGCCGCCGCGACGTCGTCGGCGTCCCGTGGCGCTACCACGCCGAGCGGCACCCGCCGGTAGTTGGAGGCGTCCATGGTCACCAGCGCCCGACTCGCCGCGTCGAACGCGACCTGCCCACGGACGGCTTCCTCCAGGACGCGCAGCAGGGTCATCTCCTTAGCGTGCCCCGTGATCAGCGTCTTGATCATCGGCGAGGGAGGATTTCCGGCGACCCGGCCACCGCGGACACCCGTGTCTCATCCGCTGGAACACCGGTCGGCAAGGGGCCGCTTCGGACTACGCTTCGGCTCGTGGCTGAGATCCAGATTCCCGCAGACATCAAGCCCGCCGACGGCCGTTTCGGCGCGGGCCCGTCCAAGGTGCGTACGGAGGCGCTCGACGCCCTGGCGGCCACCGGAACCTCACTGCTCGGCACCTCGCACCGGCAGGCACCGGTCAAGAACCTCGTCGGCGAGGTGCGCGAGGGCATCGCCGAACTGTTCTCGCTGCCCGAGGGCTACCAGGTGGTGCTCGGCAACGGCGGCTCCACCGCCTTCTGGGACATCGCGACCCACGGCCTGATCCGGTCCAAGTCGCAGCACCTGTCCTTCGGCGAGTTCTCCTCGAAGTTCGCCAAGGCCGCCAAAATGGCTCCGTGGCTGGAGGACCCGACGGTCATCTCCTCCGAGCCCGGTACCCACCCGGCTCCCTCCGCCGAGGCCGGGGTGGACGTCTACGCGTTCACCCACAACGAGACCTCCACCGGTGTCGCGATGCCGATCAAGCGGGTCGCGGGCGCCGAGGCGGACGCGCTCGTCCTGGTCGACGCCACGTCCGGCGCGGGCGGCCTGCCGGTCGACATCGCGGAGACCGACGTGTACTACTTCGCCCCGCAGAAGTCGTTCGCGGCCGACGGCGGCCTGTGGCTCGCACTCTTCTCCCCCGCCGCGCTGGAGCGGGCGGAGCGGGTCGCCGGTTCCGGCCGGCACATCCCGGCCTTCTTCGACCTGCCGACCGCCATCGACAACTCGGCGAAGAACCAGACGTACAACACCCCGGCGCTCGGCACGCTGTTCCTGCTGAACGAGCAGCTGAAGTGGATCAACGGGCAGGGCGGGCTGAGCTGGGCGGTGGAGCGCACCGCCGACTCCTCCTCCCGGCTGTACGGCTGGGCCGAGAAGTCCGGGCACGCCACCCCGTTCGTCGCCAACCCGGCACAGCGCTCGCAGGTCATCGGCACGATCGACTTCTCCGACGACATCGACGCCTCGGCGATCGCCAAGACGCTGCGTGCCAACGGGATCGTGGACACCGAGCCGTACCGCAAACTGGGCCGCAACCAGTTGCGCGTCGCGATGTTCCCGGCCATCGACCCGGCCGACGTCGAGGCGCTCACCGCGTGCGTCGACTACGTCATCGAGCGTCTGTAGCAGGCCTGTTGAGGGGGCGGGGCAGCTTCGGGCGGCCCCGCGACTCCCTTGCTTCGAGCGCGCTCCAACGACTTGGATTGTCGTCCATGGACTACACACAGCTCGGACGTACCGGCCTCAAGGTGTCCCGACTGGTGCTGGGCACCATGAACTTCGGCCCCGTGACCGACGAGGCCGACAGCCACGCGATCATGGACGCGGCGCACACCGCGGGACTGAACTTCTTCGACACCGCCAACGTCTACGGGTGGGGCGAGAACAAGGGCCGCACCGAGGAGATAATCGGCTCCTGGTTCGCCAAGGGCGGTGGCCGCCGCGAGAAGACCGTGCTGGCCACCAAGGTCTACGGGGACATGGCCGAGTGGCCCAACAACAACAGGCTCTCCGCGCTCAACATCCGCCGCGCGGCTGACGCGAGCCTCAAGCGGCTGCGCACCGACCACATCGACCTGTACCAGTTCCACCACGTCGACCGGAACACCCCGTTCGACGAACTCTGGCAGGCCGTCGACGTGTTGGTGCAGCAGGGGAAGATCCTCTACGCGGGTTCCAGCAACTTCGCGGGCTGGCACATCGCCCGGGCCAACGAGACGGCGGCCCGCCGCGGTTCGCTCGGGCTGGTCAGCGAGCAGTGCCTGTACAACCTGATGGAGCGGCGCGCCGAGATGGAGGTGATCCCGGCCGCCCAGGAGTACGGGGTCGGCGTCATCCCGTGGTCACCGCTGCACGGCGGACTGCTCGGCGGCGCACTGCGCAAGGAGCGCGAGGCGGCCGGCAGGCGGTCGGCGTCCGGGCGGGCCGCCGAGGCGCTGAAGAACACCGCCCGGCGGGAGCAGATCCAGGCGTACGAGGACCTCTGCGCCAAGGGTGGCTACGAGCCCGGCGAGGTGGCGCTCGCCTGGCTGCTCACCCGTCCCGGCGTGACCGGTCCCATCGTGGGCCCGCGCACCGCCGGGCAACTGGAGTCCGCGCTGCGGGCGCTTGATCTCTCGCTGTCGGAGGAGTTCCTGGCGGAGCTGGACGGGATCTTCCCGGGTACCGGTCCCTCCCCGGAGGCCTTCGCCTGGTAGCGCTCGCCCGGCGCGGGGTCGGCTGGGCCGCCGCGCGGTGCTCAGCGCAGCGCGGCGGCTACCACCACGACGGCCAGGAGCAGTACGAGGGCCGCCGTCATCACTCGGGTACGGGTCTTCGGGTCCACGTGTCCGAGCCTAACCGGCCCGGGGACCTGCCCCGGGCCGGGGGGCGGTGCCCCGGGTACACCGGGGGCCCGGGCGCATGGCGCGTCAGTGGCCCAGCGGCCAGCGGTGCAGCACCTCGTAGCGGGGATGGGCGCCCGGCGTGCCTGCGGCGGGTGGGTGGCTGCGTACCAGGTCGATGTGGTCGGCGGTCCACTCGTGGCTGCTGAAGTCCGTCAGCAGTTCGGTGAACGGGCGCAGCGCGGTGTGCCGGTGCGGGCGGCCGCGGGCCAGGGTCAGATGGGCGCGGAACGGGCGGTCCTCCATCTCGACGCCCGCTCTGCGGGCGCCCGCGGCGAGGGAGTCGGCGAGGTGGCCGAGCCCTCGTACGTCTCCCTCCACTCCGACCCACAGCGTGCGGTCGCCGAACCGGCCGCCGCCTGCCAGCCGCAGCGGCAGCGGTGCGTGGCGCCGTGCGGCGCGTTCCAGGCGGGCGGTCAGGTCGGGGAGGGATTCCTCGGGGACCTCGCCCAGGAACGCCAGGGTGAGGTGGTGTCCGCCTTCCCCGGCCCACCGCAGGTTCCGCGCGTCGGGGGCCGCGCGGAGTCGGTTCTCGGCGCGGTCCAGGTCGCGCAGGGCCTCCTGGGAGGGCCAGAGGGCTACGAAGAGTCTCATGTGGCGGTTATTCCCCCACGGGGGCGCTCGCGGTGGCGTCCGGGGATGACGCCCACCCGCCCGCCCGATCGCCTCGGCCCTCGCCTGCCGTTGCGCACGGTGCGTCGTGGGGCGGGAGTCGCCGCGAGAAGGGCGGGCGGACGGGTCAGGGTGTGGGTTTCATACGCCGTGCCGTCTGCCTGATGGCCAGGCCCACCAGTGCCGCCGCCGCCGCGGAGACCAGGCCGCCGCTCAGGAAGCCCACTCGGGGGCCGTACGTGTCGGTGATCCAGCCGACCAGGGGGCCGCCCAGCGGCGTGCCGCCGACGAAGACCATCATGAACAGGCTCATCACCCGCCCCCGCATCGCGGGATCCGTGGCGAGCTGGACCGTCGAGTTCGCGGTCGTGTTGATGGTGATCCCGAACGTACCGATCACCACGAGCAGCGCGACGAACAGGTACAGCGACGGCGACACCGCCGCCACGACCTCCAGTGCGCCGAACACCACCGCGGCGCCGACCAGCATCCGCAGCCGGGTCGCCGCCCGGCGGGCGGCCAGCAGCGCACCGGCCACCGAGCCGATCGCCATCGCGGTGTTGAACAGGCCGTACGTACCCGCACCGGCGTGGAAGACCCCGTGCGCGAACGCCGACAGCCAGATCGGGAAGTTGAAGCCGAAGGTGCCGATGAAGCCGACCAGCACGATCGGCCAGATCAGCTCGGGCCGTGAGGCCACGTAGCGCAGCCCCTCGCGCAGCTGGCCCTTTCCGCGCGGGGTGAGCTCCACCTCGTGCAGCTCCTCCTTGCGCATCAGCAGCAGACCGATCAGCGGAGCGCCGAAGGACAGGCCGTTGATCAGGAAGGCCCAGCCACTGCCGACCGCGTTGATCAGCACACCGGCGATGGCCGGGCCGATCAGCCGCGCCGTCTGGAAGTTGGCGGAGTTGAGGCTGACGGCGTTGCGCACGTCCTTCGGTCCGACCATCTCCACGACGAAGGACTGCCGGGTCGGGTTGTCCACCACCGTCACCACGCCGAGCAGGAACGCGATGGCGTAGACATGCCAGACCTGGACATGGCCGCTGAGCGTCAGCACCGCGAGGGCGAGGCCGAGCAGACCCATGGCCGACTGGGTGGCCAGCAGCAGCCTGCGCTTGGAGCAACGGTCGGCGATGACGCCGCCGTAGAGCCCGAACAGCAGCATGGGCAGGAACTGGAGGGCGGTGGTGACACCCACCGCGGTGGAGGAACCGGTGAGGCTGAGCACCAGCCAGTCCTGGGCTATTCGGGACATCCAGGTGCCGGTGTTCGATATCACGGCACCGGTGGCGAACAGCCGGTAGTTGCGGTTCCGCAACGAGCTGAACATGTGCCGCTTCGCCGACGCCGTGGGGTCGGTCGGCTCGGTCGGCCGGGTTGTCGTCGTGATGGTGGGGTTCGATCCGGGTGCGGCGTCTGCTCCGGGGGCCGAACTCAAGGGGGTGTCTCCTCTGCTGGTAGCGACTGAAAGACGTTCCCGCTGTCTACAGGTGCGCCAGCTTCTCCAGTACCGGCGCGGCTTCGCGCAACGTCGCCCACTCCTCGTCGGTGAGCCCTTCGGCAAGCTGCGCGAGCCAGACGTTCCGCTTGCGCCGGCTCTCGGCCAGCATGGCCTCGGCCTGTTCGGTCTGGCTGACCACGACCTGGCGGCGGTCCTCCGGATGCGGGTCCCGGCGGACCAGGCCCTTGCCCTCCAACATGGCCACGATCCGGGTCATGGACGGAGGCTGCACATGCTCCTTGCGCGCCAGCTCGCCAGGGGTGGCGGAGCCGCAGCGGGCCAGGGTGCCCAGCACCGACATCTCGGTCGGGCTGAGCGACTCGTCCACTCGTTGGTGTCGCAGCCTGCGCGACAGCCGCATCACGGCCGCTCGCAGGGAGCTCACCGCGGCGAGGTCGTCCTCGGACAGTTTGGTCACGGTTCTTTAGACTATCTCATTACCTACGCTAACGAAAGCCGGATACAGGTCACCAAACGCGACTGTGTGCGAACTCACCCGTACGAGTGAGTTGCCCCCGGAAAGAGCGGCACCGTGTGACAGCGGAGGGCGACGGTAGATGTATGGGACCGCGTGGATCGAAAGTGCTCAGTGTGCGCATAGACACGGAACTGCTGGACCGGATCGGCGATCATGCCGCCAAACGCGGAATGAGCGTCCAGGACTATGTCGTCCGGACGCTCATGCGCGATGACTTCGACGAGAGGTTCAAGGCCTCGGTGGACAGAACCCAGCGGTTCTACGCGGGTTAGCCCACCGCTACGTCAGGTGCAGCGGAGGCATCAGGTAGTAGAACGCGAAGATCGCCGACACCGCGTAGAGCGCGACCGGCACCTCTCGGCCCCGTCCGACCACCAGCCGCAGCAGGCAGAAGGTCATGAAGCCCATGCCGATGCCGTTGGTGATCGAGTAGGTGAACGGCATGATCAGCATGGTCAGGAACGCCGGAATGGCGATCGTGAAGTCGTTCCAGTCGATGTCCCCGATGCTGTGCGCCAGGATCAGGAAGCCCACCGCGATCAGCGCGGGGGTGGCCGCCTGCGCCGGGACCATCGTGGCCACCGGAGTCAGAAACAGCGCCAGGACGAACAGCAGTCCGGTGACGATGCTGGCCAGACCGGTCCGCGCGCCCTCACCCACACCGGTCGTCGACTCCACGAAGCAGGTGTTGGCCGAGCTGGAGGTGGCGCCGCCGAGCGCAGTGGCGATGCCGTCCACCATCAAAACGCGGCTCATACGGGGCAGATCGCCCTTCTCGTCCAGCAGGTGCGCCTCGTCGCTCACGCCGAGGATGGTTCCCATCGCATCGAAGAAGCCGGACAGCAGGACGGTGAAGACGAACAGCACACCGGTGACGATCCCCACCTGGTGGAAGCCGCCGAAGAGGCTGACCTTGCCGATCAGCCCGAAGTCGGGGCTGGAGACCGGGTTGCCCGGCCACTTGGGGACGGTGAGGCCCCAGGCGGTGGCCGGGAGCTTGGCGACCGAGTCGATGACCAGCGCGAGCACGGTCATCGCCACGATGCTGATCAGGATCGCCCCCGGCACCTTGCGCACGATCAGCGCGAGGGTGAGCAGCACCCCGAGGACGAAGACCAGCACCGGCCAGCCGTTGAGGTGGCCGTTGGCGCCGAGCTGAAGAGGAACCGTGGTGTGCGCGGCGTCCGGGATGCGCGAGACGAAGCCGGAGTCGACCAGTCCGATGAGGAAGATGAACAGGCCGATGCCGATGGCGATCGCCTTGCGGAGCCCGAGCGGCACCGCGCTCATCACCCGCTCCCGCAGCCCGGTGGCGACCAGCAGCATGATCGCGATACCGGCGAGCACCACCATGCCCATCGCGTCCGGCCAGCTCATCTTGGGCGCGAGCTGCAGCGCCACCACGCTGTTGATACCGAGCCCGGCGGCGAGCGCGATCGGCACGTTGCCGATGACGCCCATCAGCAAGGTGGTGAGGCCGGCGGTCAGCGCGGTCGCGGTGACCAACTGGCCACCGGAGAGGTGGTGGCCGAACTTGTCGACGCCGCTACCGAGGATGATCGGGTTCAGCACGATGATGTACGCCATCGCAAAGAACGTCGCGATACCGCCGCGAATCTCTCGATAAACGCTGGAACCCCGCTCGGAGATCTTGAAGTAACGATCCAGACCGTTCTTGGGTGGGTGCGGAGAGTCGGGCTTCGCGAAGCCGACCGGAGCGGTCGCCGAGCTGGGCATGGAAATCCTCGGGTCAATCGCGGCCGGGGCCGCTGGGCGGGGTCCTCTCGAAGCCGACCGGATTTGGACGTTCAGACGAAAGAATCCAGTCAGGCGTAGGCCGTTTCAGTATGAACCTATGAGCGAGTGATCGCTATCTCCGCGCGTAGACACCCGGCGACGGGGTGCGCGGGCGCCGTGGGGGTGGGCCGTAGGCTGTGCGCTATGACGAGGAAGTGGACACCGCGGCACGAAACCCCTGAGCCGCTGGAAGCGAACGAGGTCGCGATCGTTACCGGCGGCACGATCGTCTGGTTCGCCCTCTTCCTGGTCCAGCTCCCCTTCTACGGGTGGTTCGCCGCCCGCGGGCACTCCTGGTGGATCTGGAGCTGTCTCGCCGGCGCCGGCCTCGGGGTGGTCGGCATCTGGTACGTACGCAGGCGGCGCGAGGCGCTGCGGCGGGCCGGCCGCCCCCAGCAGCACGGCTGAGGCCCCACCGGCCCACAGGCCGCGGCCGGTTCGGCACCGCCGTGGCACCACCACGGCGGCCGCGCACCGTGCGGCGGATTTCCCCCCGGGGTGAGCCCTCAACCCCTCGGCGCGCGGCTGGCCGGGGAATTTCCCCTTACGCCACGTAATGTCTGACCCATGAGTGATCATGCCCGGCCCGGCCCGCCGCAGGCGAACCCGCGCGGTCTGACCTCCGCCGAGGTCGCCGAACGTGTGGCGCGCGGGGAGGTCAACGACGTACCCGTGCGCAGCTCCCGCTCCACCGCGGACATCGTGCGGGGCAACGTCTTCACCCGCTTCAACGCGATCCTGGGCGTGCTGTTCCTGATCATCGTGGCGGTGGGGCCGATCCAGGACGGCCTGTTCGGCTTCGTGATCATCGCAAACACCGCGATCGGCATCATCCAGGAACTGCGCGCCAAGCAGACCCTCGACAGCCTCGCGCTGATCGGCGAGGCGAAGCCCACCGTGCGCCGGGACGGCCGCGGCGTGCCGCTGTCCACCTCCGAGCTCGTTCTGGACGACGTGGTCGAGCTGGGCCCCGGCGACAAGTGCGTGGTGGACGGCACCGTGGTGGAGGCCGACGGCCTGGAGATCGACGAGTCGCTGCTCACCGGTGAGGCAGACCCGGTGGCCAAGCGACCGGGTGACCCGGTGATGTCCGGCAGCTTCGTGGTGGCCGGAGGCGGGGCGTTCACCGCCACCAAGGTCGGCCGCCAGGCCTACGCCGCCCAACTCGCCGAGGAGGCGAGCCGGTTCACCCTGGTCCACTCCGAACTGCGCACCGGCATCAGCCAGATCCTCAAGTACGTGACCTGGATGATGGTCCCGGTCGCCCTCGGCCTGATCGTCAGCCAGCTCTATGTGGAGAAGCACGACTGGCGGGAGGCCGTGCGCCGGATGGTCGGCGGGATCGTCCCGATGGTCCCCGAGGGTCTGGTACTGCTGACCTCGATCGCCTTCGCGATCGGCGTGATCCGGCTGGGGCGCAAGCAGTGCCTGGTGCAGGAGCTGCCCGCGATCGAGGGGCTGGCCCGGGTGGACACCGTGTGCCTGGACAAGACGGGCACGCTGACCGAGGGCGGGATGGACGTCACCGAACTGCGGGTGCTGGACGGCGACGAGTCGTACGCGGCGAAGGTGCTGGCCGCGTTCGGCGCCTGCGACCCGCGGCCGAACGCCAGCCTCCAGGCGATCATCGACGCCTACCCGGACGGCTCGGACGGCTGGCACTGCACCGGCACGCTGCCGTTCTCCTCGGCCCGCAAGTACAGCGGTGCGACTCTGCGGGAGGCGCACGGCGAGAGCCGCACCTGGCTGCTGGGCGCGCCCGACGTGCTGCTGCCGCCCGGCCACCCGGCGCTGGCCGGGGTGGACGAGCAGGGCGCGCGGGGTCTGCGGGTGCTGCTGCTGGCCCGTGCGACCAGGCCGCTGGACGATCCGGCGGTGGTGGACGGGCTCGCGCCGACCGCCCTGGTCGTACTGGAGCAGCGGCTGCGCGCCGACGCCGGGGAGACGCTGCGCTACTTCGCCGAGCAGAGCGTCGCCGCCAAGGTCATCTCGGGGGACAACGCGGTGTCGGTCGGCGCGGTCGCCGCCAAGCTGGCGTTGCCGGGGGCGCACAGCCCCGTCGACGCACGGCGACTGCCCGGTGGGCGGGACGAGATGGCGCGGGCGCTGGAGGGCGGTTCGGTGTTCGGCCGGGTCACCCCGCAGCAGAAGCGGGACATGGTCGGCGCGTTGCAGTCCCGCGGCCACAACGTGGCGATGACCGGGGACGGCGTCAACGACGTGCTGGCGCTGAAGGACGCCGACATCGGGGTGTCGATGGGGTCGGGCAGCGAGGCGACCAAGGCGGTGGCGCAGATCGTGCTGCTGAACAACAGCTTCGCCACGCTGCCTTCGGTGGTCGCCGAGGGGCGTCGGGTGATCGGGAACATCACCCGGGTGTCGAACCTGTTCCTGACCAAGACCGTGTACTCGGTGCTGCTGGCGCTGCTGGTGGTCATCTGGCGGGTGCCGTACCCGTTCCTGCCCCGGCATCTGACGCTGCTGAGCACGCTGACGATCGGGGTGCCCGCGTTCTTCCTGGCGCTGGCGCCCAACAGGGAGCGTGCCCGCCCGCACTTCGTGCGCCGGGTGATGCGGTTCGCGCTGCCGATGGGAGTGATCGCCGGCATCGCGACGTTCGCCACGTACCTGATGGCACGTCACCACTACCACGGTGCCGGTGGGCTGGACGCGGAGACCAGCGCGGCGACGCTGACGCTGTTCCTGATCTCCATGTGGGTACTGGCGATCATCGCCCGTCCGTACACCTGGTGGCGGATCTGCCTGGTGCTGGCGATGGCCGGATGCTTCCTGGTCGTGCTGGTCACACCGTGGCTGCAGACCTTCTTCAAGCTGCGCCTGGTCGGCACCGAGGCGCCGTGGACCGCGGTCGGCATCGCGGCGGTCGCCTCGGTGGCGCTGGAGCTCGTATGGCGCCGGATCAGCCGCCGGGTCGACTGACCGTATGGTCGCCGACCATGCCGTTCCACTCGTTCGCGCGAGGCCGCGGTGGCTCACATGGCGGCACTCGTACTCCGCACGCCCGTCGCCGCTCGTCGCGAGCGCGACCGGGGTCGCCTGGTGCGTCGGGGCGGGGGCCAGGAACGCCTGACCCCCGCCCCGGCGTTCGGATCAGTCGAACCAGCGGGCCTCGGCCAACTCCGCGGCCCGGGACGGGTCCTCGAGGAGTGCCGCCACCTCGAAGCGGCGTTGCCACTCGCCCGCCGCCCAGGCCAGGCCCGCCGCGACGCCTTCCAGGGTGGCCGCGTGCAGCACGCCGTCCACGTAGCGCCAGTCCAGTTCGACGCCCGGTTCGACGAGCAGTTCGTCGTGTTCGAGGTACGACTCCGGTGCGTCGGGCAGCAGTTCGCGCACCTCGTCGGGCACCTCGTGCGGCTGGCCCTCGCTGGTGACGGGGGCCGGGAACTCCTCGCTGAGGCGGCGGGCCTGGAAGAGTTCGGCGAGGTCGTCCGCGAACCGGGGTCCGGCGGGCAGCAGAGCGCGGCCAGCGGCCAGCGGCAGCAGGTCCGGGGCGTCGGCGACCAGGGCCTGCGCCGCGTCCACGACCGTCACCACGCCGTCCCGTACCGCCCGCAGCTCGTCCGGCAGGGTGACCGCCTCCGGGTCGAGCGCCGACAACCGCGCGTACAGCCAGCGCAGTTGGGCGGCGGTGACCGGACGGGCCGGGTCGCCCAGCCGGGCCAGGAGTTCGGCGGCGCCACCCGGCTCGTCCAGCAGCGCGTCCACCGAGGTGCGCACCCCGAGCGCCCGTAGCACCTGCTCGTCCACGGACGAGGTCTGCGCCTCGTCGTAGAGCCCGGCGAGCAGCGGGTCTCCCCCGGCCGCGCGCAGGCCCACCGGACGGCGGCCGTCCAGCACCGGGTGGTCGCGCAGCCACCAGGCGGTGTACGGGCGCACGCTGCGCGTGGTGCCGTCCGGCAGCAGTACCCGCACCGGTGTGGTGATCGCGTCGCGCAGCGGCGGCTGGGCGAGCAGCGCGAGGGCCTGCGGCCAGGCCTCGTCATCGACCAGGTCCAGGTCGCGCACCGCGATGATCTCGGTGGCGACCGGCGGTACGTCGGTGTCCGGCAGTTGGTCGAGCACGTCCTCGCACCACACGTCGACCGCGTCGAGCAGGCCCGGGTCGTCGGGTTCGGCCCACTGGCCGTCGCGCGGTTCGAGATCGTCCGGGTCGAGGACCACGTCGCCGGCGCGCACCAGCGTGAAGGTGGCGAGCACGCCGACGGCGGTCAGCGGCTGCTCACCCCAGCGTTCCGCCAACTCCGGGTCGCACGGCGCCATTTCGTCCGCACGGATGACCTGCTCGAAGGGGCTTCCCGGGTAGACGAGTTCACTCGCCGGGGTGAGTTCGCCCTCGTCGTCGGGGAGCGCGAGGGCACCGAGCCATGGCTCGTCGCCGGGGGCGAGCTCGGCGTCGCGCACCAGGGCCAGCACGAGTTCGGCCAGTTCGTCGGCGTCGAGCGTGCCGGCCTCCTCGTCCCAGATCTCATCCGCGTCAAGGGAGTTGGCGACGGCCGCCCGCACCTGCGGGGTGGTCAGTACGGCGCGGGGCGTCGCGGACGTGGCGCCCAGTTTCTCCAGCAGCGGATGGGCGGCGTCGGGGTGGGCGACCCGCAGGCCGAGCCGGGTCAGGCCGTCGGGCAGCGGGGCGTCGCCGGTGGGCAGCAGGATCTGGCGCGGGCCGACGACGGTGCGGCCGTCGGTGAGCGGTACGGGCAGGCCGCTCAGCCGGTCCGGGTCGGTACCGGCCAGGGCGTCGTAGAGCCGGTGCCACCAGCTCGCCGGGCGCTCGGTGCCGGACAGCCGGTCGATGGCGTCGCCGAGCGGGAGGCGGGCGACGCCCAACGTGCGTAGTTCCACCCGGCGTTCGAGCCCGGCGGGCAGCAGGCTGGGGAAGACCTCCGCCAGTACCGTGACGGTCTGCGCGGACGCGCCTTCGAGCAGCTCGGCGCGGTCGGGGCGCAGCGCGTGCGGCTCCTGCGCCCCCTCCGCCGCTTCACCGGCGGCGGGCCCGGCGGGGGGCAGGAAGGGGATGTGCGGCAGCTGCCGCAGCAGGTGGGCGCGGAGCGTGCCGTCCAACTCGCCCTTGCCCAGCGGTCCGGGCACCAGGTCGATGATGCCGGTGGTGGGCGGGCGCCAGTCGCGCAGCAGTTCCACGTAGGCGTCGGCGGCGCGGGCGGCGACGAACTCGGCCAGCGGGCCCGGCGCGACATGGCGCCGGGTGGGGTCGAGCGGGAACGAGGCGATCAACAGCGCGGGCAGGCCCAGCGGTTCGTCGGTCGGGGTCGGCGCGTGCACCACGGGCGCGGTACGGGGGCGGGCGGGCGCGCCGTCCGGGCCGACCGGCACGGCCCAGGTCACCGACCAGGCGGGGCGCAGCCGTTCCTCCACGGGGCGGCCGTCGAGGAGTTCGGGGGCGAGTGCGCCGCCGGTGGCGGTGACCCGCCAGCGGGTGGTTCCGGATGCGCTGTCCTCGACGACGACGTCCTCGCCGTGCCGGCGCCGGGTCAGGGTGCGCACCTGGCCGTCCGGCGTCTCGATCACGATCTCGGTGAGGCCGGGGAGGGTCAGCAGCAGTGCGTCGTCCACGCCGGAGAGCAGGTGCTCGGCCAGGTCCTGTGCGGCGCCGTCGCGCAGCGGAAGCACGACGACGGTGTCATAGCCCTCGGGGGCGACGCCCTCGGCGGGCAACGGCAGCCGCAGCAGTGGTACCTGGCCGTCGCGGCGCCGCAACTCGTCGGCGAGGCCGGGGCTTTGGGCGGCGGCCTGCGCGGTGAGGTCGCGGGCTTCGGCGAGCGACCAGCGCACGCCGCCGGTGCGGCCCACCACGGCGGGCTCGTCGCTGACCGCCAGGACGGCGCTGAAGCCCACGCCGAAGCGGCCGACGGACGCCTGCGCGTCGTCGCGCTTGGCGGAGGCGCGCAGGGTGGACAGCGATTCGACGCCTGCCGCGTCGAGTGGGGCGCCGGTGTTGGCGGCTGCCAGTACCCCCTGGTGGAGGGTGAGCCGCAGACGGCCGGGGGCACCGGCGCGCAGCGCGGCGTCGGCGGCGTTCTGGGCGAGTTCGACGACCAGGCGGTCGCGGTAGCCGCCGAGCGCCAGGTCCTCCTCGGCGTTGGCGTCCTCGCGGAACCGGGCCGGGGACGCCTGCCAGGCGTCCAGCACGGTTCGGCGCAGGCGCTCGGTGCCGAACGGGTCGGCTCCAGCCTGCGGTTCCTGCACGATCGGCTTGCCCACGTTGGTCCTTCCGCTGCCGCGAACCACCTTTCCGGGC